>JARLIN010000383.1 GCA_031291715.1 Rhodopila sp.
CGCTCAATGATAGCGGCAAGGCGGGTCCCGGCGGGCGCCGGGCGGGCAACCTGGCGCTGCGCAACCTGCGCAACGACGGTGTCGAACCTTGCGCCATCGCCGCCTGCATGACCGGGATCGGACCCGATGACGGCCAGCCTGTGCCGCTGGACAAACTGGCGAAACGGTTCGAACTGGCCGACCTCGCGGTGTCGCACTTCGACGTGACGCGGATGCTGGCGATGAACCGGAGCGTCTTGCGCGATATGGATTTCGCCGCCGTCGCCGATCGCCTGCCCGGCGGCGCGACCGAGGCCTTCTGGCTGGCGGTGCGGGACAGCCTGGACTTGTTGAAGGAGGCCCGCGGCTGGTGGGATGTCGTCGCGGGTACGATCGTGCCGCCCGTGGTGGACGGCGCGCGGGATCTGCTGACCGCCGCGGGTTCTCTGCTGCCGCCGGAACCCTGGGACAACGGGGTGTGGGCGACCTGGATCGCCGCACTGGAACGCGCCACGGAACGGACGGGCGACGCCCTGATTACGCCGCTGCGCCTGGCATTGACCGGAGAGGACACGGGGCCGGACCTCGCAGACCTCTTGCCGCTGATCGGGCGTCCCCGGGCCGCAAGCCGGCTGGCGATCGCGGCGGCGTAGAGAGTCACCCCCGTCCCTCGTGATGTCCCGGCGCAGTCCGGGCCATCTGCCGTGGCACGGTATCGGTTCAGATGGCCGGGCCTGCGCCGAGGCAAGACGGTGCGGGAGAACGCCGTTATCCAGATGGCGATGGGGCCAGGCGCGATCCTGATGGCGATCAGGCCAGGCTCGGCTGCGAGGACTCACTCATTTCGCGGGTTGGTGTAATTCCAGGCGGCGGAAAGATTGACCCACGGCCATGACGGGGACGCCGGGCCATGAGGAGGGTAGCCGGCCCACGGACGAGGATAGCTCGGCCATCACGGGGATCGCCGGGCCTTGGACGAGGATAGCTCGGCCATGAGGGGGATGGCCGGGCCACGACGGGGATAGAGAGTCGGCACCAACGCCGGTCGATATAAGACCGAGATTTCACCTGCTCCCCCGTTTAGGCCTCGCGCGAAATTGCTTCCGCAACCACCATATGCACCGAGCTCTGCCGAACATAATTGGTGGTGACAGATCATCAGGTATTTTTGATCGGTTCCGAAGAAATTTTATTTTCGCCTTGTCTCCCGCATGTTTTAGGCAAGAAATTCCTAGTGCCAGGGGTTCGATGTCATACTCAACGTTCATGCCCGCACGTAATGGTCATATTGTCCAGCGGCTGCTCATATCGTTTGACTTCATTTTTGCACTTGTCTTCATTTTGATTTTCGCGATCGTGATCCACGCGTTTCAGTATCATAATGCGCTGGCGGAATCAGATCTGTATCGTGTCCTAGTCGGATTAATGGACGGCGCAGTAAGCGGTACAGGGCTTGCCAGCGACCTGCACTACGACCGCGACTTCGGCTTTGGATATTTGGCCGCGTTCTACGCTCTTGTCGATTCGGATACGTTACGAGATCCCGATCGGCTCATGGACCTGATGAACCAGATCGGGTTTTGGTCGATGCTGCCGGGTCTGCTATTTTTCTGGTGCGCCGTGCGGCTGGTTCACGGCTCCCTTGCCGCCACGGTTGCCCTCATCGTCTTCGCGCTCGGGCCCATGATCCCGGAGTTGGCGACGTCCGGCCACCAGACCATTCCCATGTTCGGCTTCCTCTGTGCGGGCGCCGCGTTGTTGCTCCTGCCGGTCACCGGCTGGAAAGCGGTGCTCGCCGCAGCCGGAGGCGGGGCGTTGTTGCTGATCGGGATGACAATCCGCGGGGAACTCTTCCTTGCGTTGCCCTGGCTGGTGCTGGCGCGCGTCGACACTCGGTCGATGCGTCGGTTTGTTGTGTCCGGATTCCAGCGCTCGATCGCGCCCGCCCTGGCGCTGATCGCGTTTATCGCGTTGCAGCATCACGTTGAATCGGCCGTGAACGCGACGGTGACTTCGACGGTCAGCATTTACTTCCGGGAGTCCTATTCCTGGATCACGATCAGACCGGGCCTGATCTACATGATAGTCGGGTGTGGTTTCGCCACCGTTGCCGCCGCGGCCGTCGCCTTCCTGTATCTTGGCTGGACCACGCTATTCACGCGGGAGGCGCCGATCAACCGGCGATTGGCGGAATGCCTTAGCCCGCTTGCGCTTATCGTGGTGCCGCTCCTGTTTTTTCTGCCAAACCCGGTGCCGACGCGGCATTTCATCATGCCGCTCGCGGGCATGAGCATCCTGATCGGCATCGCGCTGGCGAGGCGTCCCGCAGTCGGCCGCGTGACGGCCCTGTGCGTCGCGATCGGGATCGGTGCCGCCAATCAGGTACTGGCGGAAGTGGCTCGACTGCCGCTGCTGCGCGTGAACGAGGCTCAGTCGCCATACCTTCCGGTGCCAACCGAATACCCCACGGCGACGCATGCGAATCTTGGATGGGAGTGGCGTCGTCACGCGGCACTGGTGGAGAGACGGGCGCGCTGGCAAGCCTTCGGCGAAGAGCTGCTCACGAGCTGCGACACGCACGTAATCGTCCTGAGCGATGAGGTCGAGCAGTTGTTCTCTCGGCTCTACGCCGGCGGCACGCCCGTTGAAGCCCGTCGGCTGCGTATAGACGTGGACACGGGCGCGGTTCCAATAAATCCCGCGCTGCGTCAGGACGCGCACGCGATCCTGGTCGGCGAAGGGGCCACCAGGCTCACTGGCCTGATAGGCGTGCGGCGCGGCAAGACATTCATCATGCTGGAGAAGTCCCACCTCTGGCCGGCCGATGCAGTGGCAGCAATCATGGCCAACCCGGCCTACGCCGAATACAAGCTCATTGCCGATCCATACACTTTGTCGAAATACGACAAGACCCCTATTCCTGCCGATCGCGCGCCCCGCTTCGGCTGTTCGGATTCGGGGGGGTGAAAATGGCGAGTTACGAAAACCATCCGACGCAAGGGCAAACTCGAAACGACGCCCCGATCGGTCCAATGACCCTGCCCGACCCGTCCGTGCCGACACCCACGTTCTCGGTGGTCGCGCCTGCCTATAACGAGGCTGAAAACCTGCCGACATTCTACGCCGAACTCAGGTTGGTGATGGATGGTCTGGGCGAGCCGTGGGAATTGGTGCTCGTGAATGACGGCAGCCGTGATGACACGCTCCGGGTGATGGCCTGCCTCAGAATGGCGGACCCGCGCATAGCGATCGTCAATCTATCCCGCAACTTCGGCAAGGAGATCGCGACCACGGCGGGGCTCGATCACGCGCGCGGCGCGGCCGTCATTCTGATCGACGCGGACCTGCAAGACCCACCGGAGCTCATTCCGGAGCTGATCTGTGCCTGGCGACAGGGATACGACACCGTCTATGCGCAGCGCCGGCAGCGCCAGGGTGAGACCTGGCTCAAGCGGGCGACCGCGGCGGCGTTCTATCGCGTGCTGCGTCGGGCCACCTCGGTGCCGATCCCCGAAGACACCGGCGACTTTCGGCTGATGAGCCGACGTGTCGTGGCAGCGCTCCTGGCATTGCGTGAACACCACCGCTTCATGAAGGGGCTGTTTGCCTGGGTGGGTTTTCCAAGCTGTGCGGTGCAGTACGACCGCCACCCTCGCCATGCCGGGTCCAGCGCCTGGAATTATTGGAAGCTCTGGAACTTCGCGCTGGAGGGCATAACCAGCTTTACAACCGCACCGCTTCGCGTAGCTACGTATCTCGGACTACTGGTCGGCTGCGGCGCCGCGGTCTTCCTCGCGCAGCTTATCGTCCGCACGGTGCTGTTCGGCAACGAAGTGCCGGGCTATCCAAGTCTTATGGCCGTTGTGCTGTTCCTCGGCGGGGCCCAGCTCGTCACGCTCGGCAGTATCGGCGAGTATCTTGGGCGCGTGTTCAACGAGGTCAAGCAACGTCCGCTCTACTTCGTAGAGCAGTACCTGCCGAGCAGTATCGCTGCACCCGCCAGCATCACGAATATGCCGCGGGTGGAAGCGGTTCACCGCACTGCCGAACAAACGTGTGATGAGGAGAAAACCACCCAAGTCCGTCTTGCTTAAGCCCCGACGACGCGGGAGCGTCGATACAATTGTCCGCGGAACGTTGTTCGCTTAATGGCCGGCCCGCATGTCATACCGGGCGGCGACAAAAACGCTCCACGGTCATTCCCCACCCGTCATGGCCAGACCTGATCCGGCCATCCGTTCCGGACCAGCTCATTGATGAATAACCACTTACCGACACACAACGGGTGCCCGGATCAGGTCCGGGCATGACGTGGAGGAAACCGGCGGAGAGTCGCTGTCAACGTGACCCGGTATGATTTCGAAACCCGCTGCCTTCGGTGGCGCGAAGAACTGTCGCTGGATCTGCCAGCAAAGTGGCCACGTTCTTGAATACGTCGCTCCACTGGCGCGGCACCGTCTGCCGGAACAGCCTTACCGTCGGATACCAGGGACTGTCCTCACGGTTCAGAAGCCATCGCCAGTCCGGCGACGTCGCCAATAAAATCCAGACGGGCTTGCCCATCGCCGCGGCCAGATGCCCGACGGATGTATCGACCGTTACGACCAGGTCGAGGCATTCCAGCAGCGCCATCGTGTCGTCATAGTCACGGACCTCGGCACCAATATTGATCAGCGGTGCCCGTCCGAAATAGCGGCCCGCCTGATCCATGGACGGCCCTTTCTGCAGCGATACGAGCGCCACGCCCGGCAGCGCCGCCAGCGGCGCGAAATCCGACAGCTTCGCCGATCGGCGCCGATCGTTGTTATGGGTGGGCCGTCCCGCCCATACGATGCCGATCCGCCGGTGGGAGGACGGTGCCAGCCGCCGCAGACGATCCGCCCAAATCGCGACACGGGCTGGATCGGCGCGCAGATAGGGGGTCTGCACGGGTACGTTGTCGACCCTCGTACCATGCAGCCTCGGCAATCCGGACAGCGGGCAGAACGCTTTGAACGGCGGACGGGTCTCCCAGCGTAAGAAGATCTTGTCCTTCGGCAAGAATTGCCGCAGCACCGGCACCATCTCCGCCGAGCAGGCGATGGCCACGTCGGGGCACCGCTCCCGCACCCAAGGGATATAGCGGCAGAACTGGATTACATCGCCGAAGCCCTGATCCGCGACCAGCAGCAGCGTTCCATCAGCGAACGCCTTGCCGTCCCATTGCGGTTTGTCGGTCGGCGGCATCATGCGAGTGGCGTCGGCGATACGGAATCGCCATTCGTATTCTTCCCAACCCCGTTCCAGATCCCCTTTGATCAGCAACCCCTCGGCGCGGGCGAAATGGGCACCGGCCAGGTCGGGGTTCATCATCAGCGCCCTCTCGGCGCAGGCGATGCTTTCGTCGATCTCGGCTCGTTCGTAATGGATGACCGCCAGGTTGTGCAGGCACAGCGGATCGCTGGGGGCGAGTTCGGCCGCCCGCCTGGCAGCCGCCACGGCATCGTCCAGGCGATTGAGGGTGCGGTACACCTCGCAGATATTGCGCAGGTACAGCGCGATATCGACCCCGTGGGCGATCGCCTGCTCCATTTTCGCCAGCGCCTCCTCCTGCCGGCCCAGGCGAAAGGCGACGATGCCCGACATATGGAGCGTATCGGGCTGATTCGGCGCGACGGCCAGGATATGGTTCAGCAGCCGATCGGCTTCTTCCAGCTTACCGGCACGCTCCTGCTGTGCCGCGATGGTGAAGAGCTCGGCCATGGGTACCGGCACCATCATCTCAGCGGCCCGTTGCGGCGGCTGGCCGTCCGGACGCGTCAGGCGCGCCTCGTCGGGGGGCGCGACGACATCCCGTGCCGGGGAATTCTGGCCCATACGCTATTCGACCGTGTAGTCGAGCCGTTCGATATGCGATCGCAGGATCGGAATGACTGGTTCCAGATGCTTGCGATAATGGCGGTAGCGGAAACGGGAGCGGTCATAGAGACGCTCCGTCACCTGGGCATAGCTGGCCGTGCGCGCGTAGCGCTGGTTCTCGTGGAACTGAAGGCAGCGTGGATCGAACGGTTCGCCGATGAATTCAAGCACGGAACGTACCGTCGCCTCCTGGTCGGTGACCATGTCCTCGTACCGCACCGGCAGGTAGCGCAGCGCCATCTCCGAGCGATATTTCTGCACCAGATCCATGACCCGGACGTAGTGCCCCGCCGCGGTTTCCAGCGCGCTCGCACAAAAGAAGCCGTGGGTGAAATGGTTGGACAGGGCCGATACCATGATGTCCAGCGGATGCCGGATCACGTGGATCAAGGGGGCTTCAGGGAACAGCAGCGCGATCAGGCCAAGATGGGTCTCGTTCAGCGGCATCTTGTCGGTGAACCAGGCGGCTTCTTGTGTCAGGATGCTCATCTGCCCCACCTTCTGCAGGTAGTAGTCGCGCAGATTGTCCAGCCCCTCGCGCTGATCGCCCATCCACAGCTCCGCCAGAGCCTCGGGATAGCCCAGCGGACTGTTCAGCATCCGCGGCATCAGGCCAGTGATGTCATTGATCAGCGGCAACTCATCGCCGGCGACGATACGCGGATGGGCGGACAGGGTCTGTTCCATCAGCGTGGTGCCCGAGCGAGGGAACCCCAGCACGAAGATCGGCTGCGCCACATCGGAACGGATCGTGGCACGCGGCAGGGTGTGCAGCCGGCCGGCAGTGAAGAAATTGCCCAAACGCCCGATCAGGTTATCCGCCGCCGCGTCCAGATACTGATGGCCGCTGAGTTCCCGGGCGAGGCGCTTGCCTTCCGCGAAGGCCAGAAACGCGTCGTCGTAGCGGCCCATCTGGTCCAGGAGCCGGCCTTTTTCGGCCAGCTCGTTCGGCCCGAGTTGTCCGTCGCTCGCCTGCTTTGCCAGTTCGTCCAACACCGCCAACGCTTCATCGTAGCGCTTGACTCGTCCCAGCAGGACGGCACGGGACAGCAGCACCCCGGGATCGTTCGGCCACTGCCTGTCCATCCGGTCGAGGATCTCAGCCGCGGCATCGAACTTTCGATCGGCTTCCTCCAGCCGCGCCCATCCAAGCAGGGTCTGACGGATATCCGGCGCGGCCGCGACCGACTCCTGATACAGCGCTCGGCCTTCCTCCATCCGGCCCTGGTTCTTCAGGTTCCAGGCGAGGTTGGCCAGCAGGATCGGATCGCGGGCGCCACTGAGTTCGAGAACCTTGCGATAGTGGTATTCGCCGATCTGTGGACGCTGTGCCTCGGTCAGGATCATTCCCATCAGGTTGTGCGCCTGCGGGTTCTGCGGGGCGATCCGAACGGCGTTGCGGGCATGGATTTCTGCTTCCTGGATCGCGCCTTTGTCCAGCAGCATCAGCGCGAATTCGTTGGTCGCCGCGAAGTTGTTGGGATCCAGTGCGACGATGCGGCGGATCAGCGCCTCGGCCGCCGTGTGGTTCCCCTGGTCCTTGCGGATCTGATACAGGACGGTCAGCGCGCCAGGCCGGTCGGGGGCGAGTTCCAGGACATCCAGGCACAACCGTTCCGCCGTCTCGATCGCCCCCTGGCGGTGGGCAACGATGGCGCGCTCCACCAGCGGCATCAGATGGCGGGAGGACTCCGGCGGCGGCATCGCGGCCGGGTTCATGCCGCAGCAGCGGGCCGTGCGAAGGCCGCTTCCACAAGCGCACATCTGGAAGGCTGGTTGCGACATTGCGATGTTCATCCGTGTAGCTGCGTCGATGCAGGTTGGCGTCGTTCGGTATAGCGAGCAGACGGGGGAGTAGTAAGCTTTTATGCAAGTTTCCGTCCGGACGGAACGGCACTGTTATCACGTCCTGCCCCAAGTATTTGCTGTAGATACGCCACGCGGCATTTCTGGCATCGTCCGACAAAAGGCTTTTTAGCCGAGAGCGGGATCGTCTGAGGTTGCATAGACCTCAAACGTGGGTCGCTTTCTTATACCAAGCGGCCGAAAGATTAACCTAAAGTTGTTGCCCATCCGTCATGGCCCGGCGACAGTCCGGGCCTTGCGATCCGGCACCGTGCTGTGGCAGATGGCTTGGACGGTCGCCGGGCCATGACGAGGATTGAGAGTCGGCACTGGCGCCGGTTGGTATTAAACAAATCTGCGCCAACGCGGGTTGGCATTAAACAAATGAGTCAGAGCGTGATTGCTGTAACCTGAAGCAATCACGCGCTAAACAGAAGCTTCGCCCTCGATTTTCTACAGAGTGGCGTTATGCGGCTGCCCACTCATATAGCCCAAATCAGCTTCGAGAGTCCTACACAGACCCGAACGCCAACTCGCACAATTCGGGATTCAGTCCCGCGAAGCGCACACGCGATCGTGGCCAGCCAATGTTTAGTTTCGTACGGAACGAGTCACGATACCAATACGGAAAGGCGCGGATCCTCAGCCTTTCGCTGCCTGTATCGCCGCCCAAATCCCCGCGGGGGTCGCCGGCATATCGAAATGCCGGATACCGAGCGGTGCCAGCGCGTCGTTGATCGCGTTCATCGCCGCACCCAGGGCGCCCACCGTCCCTGCCTCGCCGACGCCCTTCGCACCCAGCGGGTTGACCGCCGTCGGCACCTCCCGCGTGGCCAGACGGAAGTCGGGATACTCGGCGGCGCGCGGCATCTGGTAGTCCATGAACGACGCCGTCAGCATCTGGCCCGACTCGGGGTCGTGGATGATGACTTCTCCCAGCGCCTGGCCAACGCCCTGAACGACACCGCCGTGGATCTGGCCGGCGACAATCATCGGGTTCAGCACGCGGCCGAGTTCCTCCACCGCACTGTAGCGGACGATCTCGGTCACACCGGTTTCCGGATCGATCTCCACCTCGCAGACATGAGTGCCGTTGGGGAACGTAACGGCGGTCGGGGTGAATTCGCCGCTTTCCACCAGGCCGCCCTCCTCGCCCGGAGGAATATGCGCTGGGTCGTAAGCGGCCCGCGCCACGGTGGCGAGGTCAACCGACCGGTCTGTCCCGGCGATCGTGAAACGTCCCTCGGCGATGTCCACATCCACCACGGCCGCTTCAAGCAGTTCCGCGGCAATGCGGCGCGCCTTCTCGATCACCTTGTCCACCGCCAGCGTCACCGCCGAACCGCCAATGCACAGCGCGCCCGACCCGCCGTTGCCCTTGCCGCTGGGCAGCAGGTCGGTGTCGCCGCCTTCCCAGCGCACCTGATCGGGCCGCACGCCGAACCGATCGGCGACAAGCTGGCTGAATGTCGTCTCCAGCCCCTGCCCCACCGACATCGAACCGGAGCGCAGCACCAGCGTGCCGTCCTCGGCCAGCCGGAGCGTGGCGAGGTCTTTGGCGGGACGCAGGAACGGACCGCCCGCGACCTCGATGCAGTTGCACAGGCCGATGCCGCGCAGCTTGCCCTGTTTCGCCGCTTCCGCCCTGCGCTGCTCGAAGCTGTCGAGGTCGGACAGCGTGGAGGCCTCCTGCATGTTGCCTTCGAATTCGCCGCAGTCGTAGGTGAAGGTAAGCGCGGTCTTGTAGGGCATCGCCTCGGGCGGGATCAGGTTGCGCCGGCGGAGTTCGTAAGGGCTGACGCCCAGTTCCCGCGCGGCGACGTCGATCAGCCGCTCGATCGCATAGGTCGCTTCCGGCCGGCCGGCACCGCGATAGGCGGCGGTCGGCACGGTGTGGGTCAGCACGCCGCAGACCTGCGCCGCGATGAACGGGATCATGTAGACGCCGGCGATCCCGCCGATATTGCCGACGCCCCACCCGGACCGGCCGGAGACATAGGCACCCAGATTGACGTCCCAGCGCAGCTTCAAAGCCGTGAACCGACCGTCCGCGTCCAGCCCGAGCGAGGCGCTGACCCGCATTTCCCGCGCCTGTTCGTCGGTCAGGAAGCCCTCGGTCCGGTCTGCGATCCAACGGACCGGACGATTAAGCCGGCGCGCCGCCCAGGCAACCAGAACGGGTTCCAGATGGACACCCGATTTCATGCCGAAAGACCCGCCGACATCGCCCGGCAGCACGCGAATATCCGTCGGCGGGATCTGGAAATTCCCGTTGGCGATGCCGTTGCGCAGCGCGAACGGGGATTGATGCGACGCATGCAGCTCGATCCGGCCATCGGGTGCGATGCAGGCCCAGGCACCACGCGGCTCCATCGAGTTGGCGGTCACGCGCGAGACACTGAAATCGAGGGTGGTCACATGCGCCGAACCAGCCAGCGCCGCCTCGGCACCCTCCGCGTCGCCACGCTTCCACAGGAAGCCGATATTGTCGGGCACGTCGTCCCAAACGGCGGGCGCACCGGGTTTCATCGCGGCAACGGGTTCGGTGACGAGCGGCAAGGCGGCATAGTCCACCAAGATCGCCTCGGCCGCCTCCAATCCCGCGGCCCGGGATTCGGCGATGACCAGCGCGACCGGCTCGCCGACGAAGCGCACCCGGTCACGCGCCAAAAGTGACCTGTCGGTCTTCGGTGCGGGGCCGCCATCCGGCCGCGGAAAGCCGATGCCGCCCGGGATCGGCGCCACGTCGGTCAGATCGGATGCGGTGTAGACGGCCAGGACGCCCGGGAGGCCACGGGCCGGCTCTGCGTCGATTTGCTTGATGCGGGCATGGGCGTACGGGGAGCGAAGGAAGATCGCGACGGCCATGCCGGGCGGTGCGGCATCCGCGGCATAATTGCCCTGGCCGGTGAGCAGCCGGTGGTCTTCGCGTCGCCGGATGGATTTTGTTTGAATCGCTGCCACGACCTTCGCTCCCGCTGGTTTCTGCGGGAAGCATACCGGGTTCAGCGGGAAGCGCGATTCCGGGCCAGCGGACAGGAAGGCGAGCAACACCTCCATCCCCGCGCGAACGGGGATGGAGGCGGACAGGCGTCAGTAGTCGGCGGCGTTCGGATCGAATTCGACCACCGTATCGCCAGGATGAACCGAGAGATCGCCCGCGAAGATATCGCGATCCTTGGTTTCCGGGACGAACAGCAGCCCGATCACGACCGTCGCACCGGCGATCACCACCGGGTACCACAGGCCGAAATAGATGCTGCCGGACTGCGCGTTCATCGCGAACATGGTTGCCGGCAGCAATCCGCCAAACCAGCCGTTACCAATATGATATGGCAGCGACATGGAGGTATAGCGGATGCGGGTCGGGAACAGCTCCACGAGTGCCGCGGCGATCGGGCCGTACACCATGGTGACCAGCACCACCAGGAAGGCGAGTATCAGGACCAGGATGAACGGCTGCGGCCGGAAGATGTCCCAGGCATGGGCCATCTTCACCACCGAGGGGTTCGATGCCGACGGATATCCGACGGCGGTCAATGCCGCCCCCAGGTCCTTGGCGAAGGTCGGAGACTTCGGTGCGACCGTTTGATCGCCGATCTTGATGCTCGCGACCGTACCTGGTGCCGCATCCTCCTGCGAATAGACGACCGAGGCGCCCGCCAGCGCCGCCTTTGCCACGTCGCAGCTATTGGTGAACTTGGACAGTCCCGTCGGGTTGAACTGGAAAGAACAGTCCGCCGGATCGGCCACCACCACGACCTGCACTGTCTCATTCGCCTTCGAAAGCGCCGGATTGGCGATTTCGGCCATGTACTTGAAAACCGGGAAGTAGGTCAGTGCGGCGATGAGGCATCCGCCCAGGATGATCGGCTTGCGGCCGATCTTGTCGGACAGCCAGCCGAACAGGACGAACCCGCCGGTGCCAAGCGCGAGCGACCAGGCGATCAGCAGGTTGCCGGTGAAACCGTCGACCTTGAGGACAGATGTCAGGAAGAACAGCGCATAGAACTGCCCGGAGTACCAGACGACCGCCTGACCGGCGACCAGCCCGAGCAGCGCCAGGATGGCCCATTTCGCGTTCTTCCATTGTCCGAACGCCTCGCTCAGCGGTGCCTTCGAATGCGTGCCTTCGGCCTTCATTCTCAGGAAGGCCGGGCTTTCGCTGAGTTGCAGCCGAATCCAGACCGACACGGCCAGGAGCAGGACCGAAACCAGGAACGGGATGCGCCATCCATAGGCGTTGAAGTCGGCCTCCCCAAGGGCGGATCGGGTGAACAGGATCACCAGCAGCGACATGAACAGGCCCAGTGTCGCGGTGGTCTGGATCCAGCTTGTGTAGAACCCGCGACGGCCCTGTGGCGCATGTTCAGCGACGTAGGTCGCCGCCCCCCCATACTCGCCGCCCAGTGCCAGGCCCTGCAGGATGCGCAAGCTGATCAGAATGATGGCGGCGGTAATGCCGATACTGTCGGATGTTGGCAGGATGCCGACAATGAATGTCGACGAACCCATGATCAGGATCGTTATCAGGAAGGTATATTTGCGTCCGACGAGGTCGCCCAGGCGGCCAAACACAAGGGCGCCGAACGGACGCACCAGAAACCCGGCAGCGAAAGCCAGCAGCGCAAAGATGTTACGTGTTGTTACATCGAACTGACCAAAGAACTTGGCGCCGATGATGACGGCAAGAGAGCCGTACAGGTAAAAATCGTACCATTCGAACACGGTACCAAGAGATGACGCCAGAATGATTTTCTTTTCGTCCCGTGTCATGGGCCGAACCGGCGGGGTCAATACCCCGGGCTGAGCTGCGCTTACGCTCATGATTGTCTTGCCTTCCCCCAAACGTTATTTTATTGCACCGGGACTCCTGGTCCAGGAACCGGCCCGGGCAGACTCTGCCATCAACGAGATGGCCAGCTTTCGAATCATTAACTGAAATCCAGATCGGCGGACAGAGGAAAGTACAATACCCCCCGATGTGGGTAAGCGCCGCCTTTTCCAGGCTGATCGCGGTCTCGGCAGCCCTGTTCAGCGCCCTCCGTCAACCTGGAGGATCTGGCCGTTGACGAAACCCGCCAGATCGGATGCGAAAAATATTACTGCGTTAGCGATATCTTGAGCCGTGCCCAGACGCTTCATCGCGATTCGCTCCACAAGTGCTTTCTGCCCCTCGGGGCCATAGCTCTCCCATTGCTTTTCGGTCGCCGCATTGGTCCGGATGAAGCCGGGCGCTACCGAGTTGACGGTGATGTTGAACGGCCCAAGTTCATGCGCCAACTGTCGCGTGAGTCCGACGACTGCATGCTTTGCACTGCAATAGGCCTGGATACCCGTCAGAGAAGGCTGAAGCCCGGCGCCGGAACTGATATTCACGATCCGGCCGCCACCCGCCCGCTTCATTCCCGGCGCCGCCGCCCGGCACAAAGTGAACGCGGCGTGGACGTTGATATCGAAGATCGTGTTCCAGGCCGCATCGGAAACATCCTCCAGCGGCACGGGTCCCTGCCCCGCCACGCCACCGGCGTTGTTCACCAGCACGTCGATCGCCCGCCCGGTCTGGGTCTGGATCTGGGCGATCCACGCGGCTCCGGCGGCCCGGTCGCGCAAGTCCAGCGCGCGGATGGTGATCCCGCCGGCCGAGGCAGTTTCCGCCAGACTGTCCGCCGTCAGGTCGGTGGCGAAGACATGCGCCCCAAGACGGGCAAAGGTATGGGCGATCTCGCGGCCGAAACCATGGCCGGCGCCGGTGACCGCGACGATCTTTCCATCGAACCTGACGATCATGCCGCCCCCCGCTGTTACCCCTGTCCCATCAGGGCACAGGTTTCCCGAACGGCCACAGTCCGGCCCCCGGCATCACGACCTCGGGGGGGAACGCTGGCCCGAGATGCGGCATGCGTCAATGCTGTCCGGTCACCAGCACGTCGCAGTTACGGCGCCCAGCCATCAGGCAGTCCTCGATCAACGTCGACATGTGCAACTGATGAACCAGGAACAACCCGCCGACGAGAAGCAGCAAAATGATCACGATGGCCGCGAGACTCGCGGTCTGCCTGTCGGCGACCTCATGGTCCGTCGCGTCCTCGAGCCAATGGTGATGTCTATACAAACAACCCTCGCATTGGATTCTGAGCATTTTAGCGCATAAGGGAACGGTGTGGAAGCAAGACAAGGGATGATCGCATTCAGGGCCATTGGATATGGCCTGCAAGATCCGCCCCTATGGCAGAGAAGGACAGCAAGAGTGGAAGGCGTGCGGCATCTGAGCAGGGACTCGCGCTTCGCCGCGCTTATCGGGCGGGTTGGTCCACCGCGGCTCGACGTACAGCGGCAGCGCAGCCCCTATGAAGCGCTGGTCCGGGCCATCGCGCATCAACAGTTGCACGGACGGGCCGCCGAGGCGATCCTGGCACGCTTCGCGGCGTTGTTTCCCGGTGACCGCTTCCCGGACCCGGATGCGGTCCTGGCAACCGCGGACACGGCCTTGCGCGGCTGTGGCTTCTCCAGCGGCAAGATCACGGCGATCCGGGATATCTGCGCCAAGGCTCTGGACGGCACCGTACCCACCCGTAGCCAGTCGTACCGCCTGACGGACGAGGCGCTGATCGAACGACTGACGACGATCCGCGGCGTGGGCCGCTGGACGGTTGAAATGCTGCTGATTTTTACCCTTGGCAGGCCGGATGTACTACCGGTGGACGACTTTGGCGTGCGGGAGGGCTATCGCGTTCTACATAAACTAGAAGTCCAACCCAAACCGAAGCTGCTGGGAGAGATCGGCCTGGCCTGGGCGCCACACCGGTCGCTGGCCACGTGGTATCTGTATCGCGCCGCGGAAGAGGCCAAACGGCAGGGTCAGATGAGCCGGGCGTGAGGAATATTTAAGGCAAGGCGCGGCGCGACTCAGTAGACGGAGGAACGGGCTTTCATGATAAATGCGCTGCCGTAAGTGATCATCGTGTCCCGGACGGGGCATGTCGAGAGTAGGATGACGCGCATTTTTAAGGCCATCGAAAAATGGGCGTCCGAAAGCGAAGACAGAATACGGCTTCTCATTGTTCTTGTATGGACCGCGCTCGGCGCTGTCGTTCTCATATCCATCCTGATCGCAGCATGGATCATGCTGCCGCCGGAGATCTTGGGATTCTGAGAGGCGCCGGCCGCTTCGATCGGTTCAGGGCTGAAGGCCGCAATAGATAGTCCCCGCGTCCTGGCGCAGGATCGTCCCTTACGATTTCACCGATTCCCCGAAATGTTAAACTCGATTTCGAGAGATGTAATACCAACCCGCGTTGGTGCCGCCTCTCAATCCTCCTCATGGTCCGAAGAACCTGGGCAGGTCAGAAGACCGCTTCACCTGTGCCCGTAATTCGTGAAAACGTAGTCTCTTGTCTTCACGATCGTGTGGCACGCGAATCCGCACTTTGCGTCGTTCTCCTGCGGCGGATTGTTAGCCGAGGTGGCAGGCGTGAACGTATCGGATGCAGCGTCATACTCGAACGCACCCCATCCCCACCCGCCGCTGTCCGCGAACCTCTTGCTGTCCTTCACCATGAAATCCGCGTCATGCTGGGTGCCTGGCACCGTCGCAGCGGGGAACGTCTCCAGCTTTTTCGGGTTCCAATGGATTTTCGCCATCTTGGCGCCGTCGGGGAAAGGCTTGCCGTTACCGGGAATGCCAGCCAGGTAGGCGTCGATCATCACAGGATTGGCGAGGATCGCAGCCATCATGCCCCCGTCCTGACTGATGGAGACAACCTGCCAGGCCTCGTATCCTCTGAACTCAGAGAACGCGAGCCCATTCGGCACTTTCACGGTGTACTTGTCCTGCGCGGACATCGCCCAGCCGCCCATAACGGCAAGCACTCCCGAAATAATCGCAATTGTCAGTATCCTTTTGTTGCCCATGGTTAGCCCCTCCTTTATTAAATTTAGCGCGCCTATTTTCCCGATTCATGCTGGAAGCTGTGCGATCAGCTCGTCTGTCGTCAGTATCGCGTGCGCGAAGGTCGGCCCATTGATGGCGTGTGCGGCGTGTAGGTTCGCCTGCTCGGTACGGCTTTGGCTCGCGGCCACCGCTTGCCCCCTTCGCTTAGAAGGTCGACCCGCAGGATTGGGGTGGTCGAAGGATCGTAGCATATAGCAACCTCCTTTCTCCCCGGCTTC
>JARLIN010000384.1 GCA_031291715.1 Rhodopila sp.
TCGGTGCCAACGCACTCCCACAGCAACTTCATGATCTTGATACGCTCCTTGTATTCGATGCCGTGGGAGCCTCTGACATACCGTCGTAGATACGGATCGATCGCCGGATTGGCAAAATCCTTCACCGAGGACGGCAGGTAGATCAGGCCCGACGTAACCGTGCGCTCAATGATATCCTTGATCCGCGGATACGCATCCGGTGCGAACACCCGATACGCCTGCCCCGCCTTCAGGTCCGGCAGCACCGCGTCGCCATTCCACGGGCTGGGGTTGTGCGCCATGGCGTTGGACAGCGACCAGAACAGGTTGCGCCACGCCACCGCCTCACCCAGCAGGACCTGGTTGCCGCGCGCTTCGTCCCCGCCTGTGCAGCGCAGCGCTTTGGCCAGCAGGCCGACGATGAAATCCAGCTTCACCGCGAACCGTGTGCAGCCTTGGAACTGAAAGCCGTTGGTGAAGCCCGAGCGCGGATAGAAACTCAGCACACGCGCCGGATCGCGGTAGATGAAGACGTCCTCCCACGGGATGAACACCTTGTCCAACACGAAGATCGCGTCGTTCTCATCGAACCGGGATGACAACGGGTAGTCGAACGGGCTGCCATTGCGCCGCGCCGCCTGCTCATAGGATGTGCGGCAGAACAGCTTCAGGCCCGGCGCATCGATCGGAACCAGGAACATCAGCGACATGTCCAGATCCTCGGTCGCGGTCTTCGAGGACTGGCCCATGAAGTTGTAATGGGTCATCGACGCCGAGGTCGCGACGACCTTGGCGCCGGAGACGATGATGCCGCCATCGACCTCCTTCTGGACGCAGACGAAGACGTCCTTGCTTTCTTCCGCCGGCTTGTGCCGATCGACCGGCGGATTGACGATCGCATGGTTCATGAACGGCACGGTTTCCTGCGCGCGGCGATACCAGGCGAGCGCGTTGCCGGCATAGGGGCCGTAATATTCGGAATTGGCGCCCAGCGTGTTGGTGTAGGCGGCCTTGTAATCCGGCGTGCGGCCCATCCAGCCATAGGACATGCGCGACCATTCCGCGATCGCGCCTTGTGCCCCGATCAGTTCCTCCCGCGACCGCTGGACGCGGAAAAACCGATGGGTGTAGCCGCCGGAGCCGGTATCCGTCGGGCAGGTCAGCACGTCCCGCCGTTTCGGGTCATGCAGCGCGTCATACAGCCGGGCGATGGAGCGGACCGAGTTACGGAAGGCGGGATGCGTCGTGACATCGGCGACCCGTTCGCCGTCGATATAGACCTCGCGCCCGTCCCTCAGGCTTTGGAGATACTCCGCCCCGGTGTAGGGCCGCCGCTTGTCGGCGATGACATCTTCCGGACGCATTGGTCTTCTCCCAACTTGATTAACACGACCATAGCCGAGGGCACGGGGCACGCGCCACCGCATGCCGCCGGTTTGACAGCCTGGTTCCGCCGTGCCGAAAACGCACTGGAAACAAGGACGGGGGGGGCGGCCATGCCGGTGAAGAACATCCGCGGCGTCGATATCGTTTACGAGGTGCTTGGTGACAGCGGCCCCTGGGTCACGGTCACGCCCGGCGGGCGTCGCGGCCTGGTTGCCGAGCGCACGCTGGCCGGCCTGATCGCCGAGGCCGGTTACCGCGTGCTGATCCACGATCGGCGCAATATGGGCGCCTCGGGCATCGCGTTCGCGGGTGACTCCGAAAGCTACGAACAGGCCGGGACCGGCTTATATCGCCGGCTCATCTTCCGGCGCGCGGATGTCGCTGCTGCTGGCGCAGCATCACCCGGACCTCGTGAAAGGGTTGTTGCTGTGGCGCGTGACCGGCGGGGCCTACGCGGCGGAGCGGCTGGCGTTCAACTACTACGGGCAATATCTCGACGCCGTGACGAAAGGCGGGATCGAGGCGGTGCTCGCGACCGAACATTTCGCGGCGATGGCGCAGGCCAATCCGGTGAACGGCGAAACGCTGCGCCAGATGGGTGCCGAGACGTTCGCGGCGGCGATGCGCCGCTGGCTGGCCGGGTTCCGTGCCGGCTGCGATTACCCGGTCGCCGGGATCAGCCCGGCGGAGATGCGGAAGATGACGATGCCGGCCATCGTGATTCCGGGGAACGACCGCGTGCATCCGCCCGCGCCCGGCCAGGCGGCCCATCGGCTGCTGCCCAACAGCGTCTATCAGGAAGTGCTGACGCTGCAGGTCGATGCCGACGTCGATTTCGCGGGATGGGAACGTGGGACGGGCACGCTCGCCGCCCGGTTCATCGACTTCCTGCGTGGCCAGGAGCGGCGGTAGGCAGGTCGAAAGCGCGCTTGCCACGGCGCCGGGGCTGGAACGCTTCTTACGCCCGCGGACATGATGCGTTCGAAACGGGATTGAAAACGCGGATCGGCCTTGCTCGGCCACGGACCAGCAGATCAGACGCCGGACGATCCGCCCGGCGACGGCTTTCTTTTGCTATCTGCGTGCATCTGCGTGCATCTGCGGTTTTATTCAGTGTTATGTATCAACCGACACCAAACCGCGATCGTTCCGATCCGGTCCTTTTCCTACCTGCCTAAGGGTAGGTGAACCATGAAATCCCGCGTGGCTTGGGCCGCTATAATTCTGGCTTTCGCGTCAATCGATGGATGGGCTTCCAAGCCAAGCATGTTGCAAGACAACGTCTCGTTCGTCGATCAGCTTTTCGGTGACATTGATCATGAGCTGGAAATCGGGTCTGTCGTCCATCGGCGCGCGCTTTTTGACAGCGACCATGAAGCCGGTGTGGTGTCGCTTGTCGTCGAAGGGGATACGATAGAGGACAAGGCCGATAATGTACGGCGAGATCAAGTCGGCCGGCATGCCTCCAAGCTTCGCCATGTGATCAAGGGCGTCCCTGATTTCGTTGGCGCGTATCCAAACAGTGCGAGGGATATCTTTCGTTTCCCCGGGAAACACGGTGTAGGTCGTCCTGAGCGTGTCTGATCCTACGGGCCAATCGGCCACATTCTTGCGAATGCGCCGGTACTCAAATCCGCATTCGCGCCCGGTGAAATCACCCAGAAAAGAATGGGGATATATTATGACGTTCGTAGCCGGGGAATTTCCTGTATTAGTCAATTTAAACAAAAGTTTGATAGAAAGCATTCCGTTGGCATCTATCTCGATGTCTCCATTTTTCTGAACATCCACCCTGATCCAAGCCCTCTGAGCGGCCACGAGGGATCTTTCCGCAACGTTAGTCGCGTCTCTGACCGCCTTAATTTGCTCTTCTCCAGCCTTCCAAAGAAGGCGAGTAGATCTCGAGAGAGTATAAGTGAAAAGCGCCACGACAACCGCAGCGCCGGCAGAGATAGCAGCCGAAGGTTCGTTGATGTTATCTGTGACAAATCTACTGGAGGCGACAACCGGGCGGCTGAACAACGCGACCAACGCGCCATGGAGGGTGGTGCAGCGTTCTTCGGCACCATCCTGATCGGCATCGTTGTGGTGTGTGTTCTGGCCCACTATGCAAGGCGAGATATAGTGCGATTCGACGTCAAGAGCGGCAAAGATCACCAGCGCAAGCAGAGCCGCCTTTACGAATGACAGAAAAAATCCGGCCGGCCTCACAAATCCTCCAGCCGGACTCCGTCCAGTTCTAGTGCCGCGAGCGTAGCCAGTAGAAATATTGCCGCAAAAGTGCCGCGCGCAGCTTGGCTTTGATAGACGACTCAGTCTCAGCGGGGAGGCCATGGTCCTTCAATCGCTCCGCCAAATCGGCGTAAGTGAGGCCGGCGAGCTTCAGCTCCGCCTTGACGAAGCGAGACGCTTTTAATTCCAACTCCTGTTCCGTGGCAGCTAATCCCATAAGGTTCACTTCCATTTCCAAGGGATCATATTCGCGTCTTTTGTGATTAACAAGTATTCTTCGGATGGTTCATATATGGCTCGTAAGGCGCATAGCCGGAACCAGATATGTCTCAGCACTTCCTCCTCTCAGCCAAGGCCCGGACGCTCTCCCTAGCGTCGGTCATGTGCATGAGTGACCTGGAAGCCGAGACAGTGTTCCGTTCGGTTCGTTGAGAAGGTAGGAAGGCTGCCGCCTCTCACTGCCATAGCTCGGTGACAGTCCGGGCCATCTGCCACGCCACGGTACTGCATTAGGTGGCCGGACTGTCGCCGGGCCATGACGAGGGGGAACGCTTCTTACGCCCGCGGACATGATGTGTTGGAAACGGAATTGAAAACGCGGATGCCCGCGGATCAGACGCCGGATGATCCGCCCGGCGGGGGCTTTTTTTCTATCTGCGTTCATCTCGTGCATCTGCGGTTTTATTTCTTTTTTGGTAGTAATGATCACCGACCGTGAGGATCAGATGCCTCCAGCCTGTCCGGCCCCCACTAATCAGCCCGAAATGCGCAATGTCCGCCAGCTTCGACTGCCTCCGAACAGCAAAGCGCGTTGCGGCCCGTTCTAGTATCCATGCCAACGCGCGTTGGCGCTGATCCGCCACCCACGTCATGGCCCGGTGACAGTCCCGTCCGCCACGGCACGATGCTGGATCAGGTGGCCCGGACTGTCGCCGGGCCATGACTGCGGGGGACTGCTTTTATTGCGTAGGGGTTGAGCCGCCCCGCGCCGGAATTCAATGCTGGCTCAAACCATCGCGCGCCCGCGGTCGCTCGCCGTTTCCCGCGCCAGCGGTCCAACCAGCGCCAAAGCGGCCCCGCCAACAACCGCCATCGCCAGAAACGCCAGGCCGCCGTGTCGCGCGTACAGCCAGCCCGACAGCAGCATCATCAGCCCGGTCGGCGGGCCATATCCAACGGCCGCGTGCAACGCCTGCGCGGTCGCGGCCAGCTCGGCGGGTACGAACCGGCTCAGGACCAGCATGGCGGATAGATGCTGCATGGCGAACGTCGCCGCGTGCAGAAGCTGCACCACCGCCAGCACCGGCAGGGGTGGCGCGAACGCCGTCACCGTCCAACGCACCACGGACGCGCCAGCCGCGCACGCTGTTAGGCCAGCCGGGCCGAGCCGCTCGACCAGACGGCGGCCACGGGCGAACAGAAGGATTTCCGCGATGATCCCCTCGGCGATCAGCAGGCCGATAACCGTGTCGCTGAGTCCCTGGGACCGCCAGAACAAAGCGGCGAAACCGTAATACGCCGCGTGCGCGCCCTGGATCAGCGCGGTACAAGCGGCTGAATCTATCCTTGCTTATCGGCGTTTATTTTTGGTTCCGCTTCGGTTTCGCAAGTCGAAGCCGCCGCGGCGCGGGACATGCGCCCGGACGGCTCGGCAAACGCCGGTTCCAGCAACGCCGCCAACTCCGCCTCGTGCTCATAACCCGGCATCAGCCGCTCCAGCACCGCATCGCGCCAAGCGGCTGGGTGGAAATAAATCTCGTTGTCCCCATCCGGCAGGTTGGGCAGCAGACGGCGAATGCGATCGGCGGTCATATGCCCGCTCCACGCCAGGCCGAAGCAATGATCGTTCGTGGCGACGCCGGAGGCCCGCGCCTGACGGCGCAACAGACCCGTCCAGCGGTAGAGGACCTTGTCGCCGAAGCCGACCGGGGTGCCGCAACGAGCCATGATCGACGGCGGTTCGGCGGGCACCCGGATGCGCCGCAGCCCATACTCGCGGCCGATGCGAAGCATCATCGCACCGACGGTCGGATGCAGATGCATGTGCTTGTGGGCGTTGGCATGATCCAGCGGCAGCCCCGTGGCGGCGAAAGCGGCGAACTGCGCCCGGATTTCGGCCTCCAATTGCCGGCGGACGCGCGGGCGGAAGAAGTAGTTGAGTCCAAGTTTCAGTTGATCGGAGGGAAACTGCCCAGCCGCATCAACGAGATCGGGGATGTCGGACGGCGGCAACACGGCAGGCCCCTCGATGACCACGAGGTGCAAGCCGACCCGTAACGACGGGTTGGCGCGCGCTCGCCGGATGGCATCGGCCGCGGCGGGGGCGGCAACCATCAGGCTGGCGGCTTGCAGGACGCCGTCGCGGTGGGCGCGTTCGATGCCCTCGTTGACGGCCTCGGTCAGGCCGAAATCGTCGGCCGAGAAGGTGACGGTCTTCACGCTGCCTTGCCGACGCGTTCGTGGTTGAGCGCGAGCAGGCAGCCACGCTCCCGGCATGCCGCGCGTTCGTCGCGGCTGCTGGCGTTCCATTTGATGATGAAGTCGGCGAGGGTCATGCGGCCAAGCTAGGGGCGGGCGGCGATTCCGGGAAGGCGCCGCATCGACGACGCCGAGGGATTGGAGCCGCCGATACACGCAGATATTTCGAGCACCTTTTGTATCGCATGGCCGCCGATCGAATAGCCGGCGCGCGGTCTGTAATACTAACGCGCGTTGTTGCCGGCTCCCTATCCTCGCCATGGCCCGGCGACAGTCGGGGCCATCTGCCGCGGCACGGCGCTGGATCAGATGGTCCGGACTGTCGCCGGACCATGACGGATGGGGAAGGCACGCGGGCTAATCTCTCCGTCGCATATCGGCCTCGGCGTCCGAAGAATGATCGCCCGCTTTGTCCTCCGGCATCGTCGCCTCCGAAACCAACGCCAAAACCGCAGGCCGGAATGGCAGTGATTTCAATAAGAAAGAGGCAGACGATGGTAGGAGGATAATGCTCCTCAGGCCGCGTGATGCCGCTCCCGCAGGAACTGGAAGAACTCCACCCCTTCCCGCAGCCGGCGCTTCATCATCTGTGGGCTGCGCACCATCTCGCCGACGATCGAGGCGATCTTCGGCGCGCGGAAGTAGAACCGCTTGTAGAACGTTTCCACATTGTCGAAGATTTCCGTGTGCGACAGATGCGGATAATGCAGCGGCGCGATTTGCACCCCGCTGTCGTCCACCAGCTCGGCGTGTTCGGCGTCCAGCCAGCCATTCTCGACCGCCTGCTTGTACAGGAACGTGCCGGGATAGGGCGCGGCCAGAGACACCTGGATCGTGTGCGGGTTGATTTGCGTGGCGAAGCGGATGGTTTCCTCGATCGTCTCCCGCGTTTCGCCGGGCAGGCCCAGGATGAACGTGCCGTGGATCTTCACCCCAAGCTCATGGCAGTCCTGGGTGAACTTGCGGGCGACCTCGATCCGCATGCCCTTCTTGATGTTGTGCAGGATCTGCTGGTTGCCGCTCTCGTAACCGACGAGCAGCAGGCGCAGGCCGTTGTCCTTAAGGACCTTCAACGTCTCCCGCGGCACGTTCGCCTTGGCGTTGCAGGACCAGGTGACGCCCATCTTCCCCAGTTCCTTGGCGATCGCCTCGGCGCGGGGGAGATTGTCGGTGAACGTGTCGTCGTCGAAGAAGAATTCCTTCACCTGCGGGAACATCTGCTTCGCCTGGCGGATTTCCGCGGCGACGTGGCCGGGAGAGCGGACCCGGTACCGGTGGCCACCCACGGTCTGCGGCCACAGGCAGAAAGTGCAGTGCGATTTGCAGCCGCGGCCGGTGTAGAGCGACACGTACGGGTGCATCAGGTAGCCGATGAAATAGTCCTCGATCCGCAGGTCGCGCTTATAGACCTCGGTGACGAACGGCAGCGAATCCATATCCTCCAGTGTCGCGCGATCCTTGTTATGGATGATGACGCCGGCGTTGTTCCGATAGGAGATACCGTCCACCGAGCCCCAGTCGCGGCCCTCGGCGATCTCCTTGATGGTGAAGTCGAACTCGTTGCGTGCGACGAAATCGATGACGCCGCCCTGGGCGAGGCTCTCGGCCGGCTGCACCGCGACCTTGGCGCCGACGAAGCCGATCTTCAGCGACGGGTTCGCCGCCTTCAATGCCTCGGCCACCTTGACGTCGGATGCGAAGGACGGGGTGGAGGTGTGCATCACGCACAGCTCGTAATCGCGCACCTGCCGGGTCACGGTATCCAGCCCGATCCGCGCCGGCGGGGCGTCGATCAGCTTGCTGCCCGGCACCAGCGCGGCGGGTTGCGCCAACCAGGTGGGGAACCAGAACGATTTAATTTCGCGCTTCGCCTGGTAACGGGCGCCGGCCCCGCCATCGAAACCGTCAAAGGAGGGCGGGTGCAGGAACAGGGTCTTCATCATCGCGCGTGGTTTCCCTCGATCGGGCGGTGTGTCACAGAATGTTTGGTAAATGGCGGTGGCGTGTCCGCCTGCAAGCCATGACCGCGCCAATCAACGTGGCGTCCGCCATAACTGGCCAGCATAACGGCCACCGATAAGACGTCTCGCGCCGGGAGAAGCCAGACCGGGCAGGAGAATGCAAGCGCGGCGTTGTCGTTGCTGCCGTGTTGTTCGGTCCATTGTGGCGCCAGCGCCCTGTCCACGCCCAGGCCGGCCACGGCCCGCAGCACCCAGGCGGCGAAGAACAGGCCGGCCGACCACATGGCGCCGCCGGAAAACAGAATTGCCAGCAGCGCCCAGGCGAGCGGGTATTGCAGGACGGAGAGCGCGAAACCGGCCGGCTCCAGCGCCCGTATGGTGCGTGCCCAGCGTAGCTCGTGCCGGAACAGGGCTTTCAGGCTGGCTTCCGGTACCGTCGTCAGGGGCACGGTGCCGGCCAGCGCGACACGCAGCCCCAGTGCGGCGATGCGCCGGCCGAGGACATTGTCATCGGCGAGGTGATCGACCAGCGCGTGGAAGCCGCCGATTCGTTCAAGGTCGTGCCGGCGGAGGCACATCGTCGCGCCCAGGCAATCCTGGCGTCCGATCGCGCGGGAGAGGACCGCGCCGGGCAGGAAGCCATGCGTGATCTGGGTGGCACCCAATCGCGACGGCAGGTCGGACCACACCGACTCGGCCCGTCCGGGCGAGTCCCGCCGATCCGCCCGCGGCTTTTGATGCGCGGATCGTCGGGTCATGTCCGGCGAAGACGATGGTAGGGCGGTCCGTGCCCGCGCGGCACGCTCCTGGCTGGCCCGGGTGGCCGGCAGCCCGGCATACAGCGTGGTGACCAGACCGACCCCCGGCTGCTGCAAGGCAGCGACCAGCCGGTCCAGGTAATCCGGCCGGACATGCACGTCCGAATCGGCGATCACTAGTACGTCATGCCGCGCCGCCGGCAGCATGTTGATCAGGTTGCCGACCTTGCGATTCGCTCCATGCAGGGCGGGTTCGATGACCAGAGCGATGTCCACGCCGGGAAACCGCGCCTGGAGACGGCGCACGATGGCCACCGCGGGATCAGCCGCGTCCCGCACGCCAAAAACGATCTGCCAGTCGGGGTAGTCCTGCCGGCATAGGGTCGCCAGTGCGTCCTCCAGCAAAGGCTCGTCGCCATGCAGCGGCTTCAGCACGGTTACCGGCGGCCGGACCTGTGGCGGTTCGAAGGGCCTGCGGGCGAAGGATGCGACAAGGCGGGACGCCACCAGCGCCTGGGCCAGGCCGATGCCGGCCAGGACCGTGGGCACACCGGCCAACATCGTCATCATGAGTTCAGCGCGCCATCCGACAAATCGGCGATCTTACGGTGCAGGCTGACGATCAGCGCGTCGGCGTCGCCGCCCGCCAGGATCTTCCGAAAATCGGACCGCTGCACCGCGACACGGCTGATCGAGCCGTCCAACAGGACATCTACCACCCGCCAGATGCCGTTGCCGTTCCGCATCACATAGTCCAACCGGATACGCTCGCCGTCGGCCTTGACGATTTCAGTGCCGACAACACGGTCGGCGCCGGAGTCACGCGACTCCGGCAAGACCTGAAAACGCTCGCCGTCATACTTGTCGAAATTGGCGACGTAGGTGGCGACGGTAAACCGGCGGAACGCCCTCAGCAGGCGACTCCGCACGTCGGGGTCCATGCCGTCCCAGCGCAGACCGACCGAGACTTTCAGCACGGTCTCCAGGTCGAACACCTGATCCACCACCGGCGCCAGGGCGTCGAACCGCTGCGCGAAAGGCGTCGTGCGCCCGGCCCGCATCGCCGCCTCCAGAGCGGTGTACAGATCAAGCAACGGCTGATCGAGCGGGCTGTTGGTTTCAGCCCGCACCGGCAACATCGGTCCTATCGCCGCCGCCACACCGGACAGCAGCAAGGCGCGTCTTGTAAGTCCGATCATCGCGAGGTGATGACTTTCGCCGAGCCCGTGCTGGGAGATTCGATACCGATCGCCGCGAGCGCCACGGTGACGATGTCCTTCGCCGACAGACCGGCCTCAGCCAGCTGCTTAGTCTGGGAATCATGGTCGATGAACAGGTCCGGCATGGTCATCGGCCTGACTTTGAGCCCGGAATCAAGCAGGCCCTTCCAGGCCAGATGCTGCATCACCTGGGCGCTGAAACCGCCGATGGAGGCTTCCTCGATGGTGATCAGCACTTCGTGATGGCGCGCCAGCTGCTCCACCAAAGCGGTGTCGATCGGCTTGGCGAAGCGGGCATCGGCGACCGTGGTTGGGAAACCGCGCGCCGCGAGTTCGTCCGCGGCCTTCAACGCATCGCCCAGCCGCGTGCCCAGCGACAGGATCGCGATATTCGTGCCTTCGCGGAGCACCCGTCCCTTCCCCAGCGTCAGCACCTCCCCCGCCGTCGGCAGGACCACGCCGGTGCCTTCGCCACGCGGATAGCGAAACGCGCTTGGCCGGTCATTGATCGTGACCGATGTCGCGACGACGTGCATCAGTTCCGCTTCATCCGACGGCGCCATAATGACCATGTTCGGCAGGCAGCCGAGATAGGACAGGTCGAAGCTGCCGGCATGGGTCGCCCCATCCGCGCCGACGAGGCCCGCGCGGTCCATCGCGAATCGGACCGGCAGGGATTGTAGCGCCACGTCATGCACGATCTGATCGTACGCGCGCTGCAGGAAGGTCGAGTAGATCGCGCAGAACGGCTTCATCCCCTCGGTCGCCAGGCCGGCGGCGAACGTGACCGCATGCTGTTCGGCGATACCGACATCGAAGCTGCGATCCGGGAACGCCTTGGCGAATCGGTCGAGGCCGGTGCCGGACGGCATCGCCGCCGTGATGGCGACGACGGTCGGATCGCGCTGCGCCTCGGCGATCAGGGCATCCGCGAACACCTTCGTGTAGCTCGGCGGTCCCGGCGGCGCTTTCGCCTGCTCTCCGGTCAGGACGTTGAACTTGGACACGCCATGGTATTTGTCGGCGGATCGCTCCGCCGGGTCGTATCCCTTGCCCTTCTGCGTGATCGCATGGACCAGGATCGGCCCGGATTCGTCGGCTTCCCGCACGTTGCGAAGCACTGGCAGCAAGTGGTCCAGGTTATGCCCGTCGATCGGGCCGACATAGTAGAAGCCCAGCTCCTCGAACAGGGTGCCGCCCGTCAGGATGCCGCGGGCGTATTCCTCGGCGCGGCGAGCGGTGCGCTCGATACCGCGCGGGAATCGCTTGGCCATGCGGCCGGCCAACTCGCGCAGAGACAGGAAGCTGCGGGATGACATCAGCCGCGACAGATAGGCGCTCATGGCGCCAACCGGCGGGGCGATCGACATGTCGTTATCGTTGAGGATCACGATCAGGCGGGACCGGAGGGCTCCGGCATTGTTCATCGCCTCGTAGGCCATGCCGGCGCTCATGGCACCGTCGCCGATCACGCAGATCACATTGCGGTCATCGCGCGCCAGGCCCTGCTCTGCCCGTTCCGCGTCACTGGCAGCGGCATAGCGGGCGGATTTCAGATCGCGGGCGACGGCCATGCCGAGGCCGGCCGAGATCGACGTGGAGGAATGCGCGGCGCCGAACGGGTCGTATTCGCTCTCGGACCGCTTGGTGAAGCCGGACAGGCCGCCTCCCTGGCGCAGCGTGCGGATACGGTCCCGACGCCCGGTCAGAATCTTATGAGGGTAGGCCTGGTGCCCGACATCCCAAATCAGCCGGTCACCCGGGGTGTCGAAGATCGCGTGGATCGCGACCGTCAGTTCTACGACCCCAAGTGACGCGCCGAGATGGCCGCCGGTTACCGACACAGCATCAACCGTTTCCGCCCGCACCTCATCCGCGAGCTCGCGAAGCTGCTCGGGTGAAAAATTGCGCAGATCGGCCGGAAAACGAATCCGGTCGAGCAGCGGGGTGGTGATCGGGCTCATCAAATCTCCTGTTCTCGTTCAGCTTTGCCGAGCCACCACGAAAGCAGCCAACGCCCGGAGGTTTGCCGCGCGATCCCCAAACGAATCGAGATGAGCGGCAGCCTGCCGCGCCAGCATGTCGGCATGCTCGCGGGCCAATTCCAAACCCAGTACGGCCACCATCGTCGCCTTGCCGGCGGCGGCATCCTTGCCAGCCGTCTTGCCGATTGCAGCCGCATCGCCCTCGACGTCAAGCAGGTCGTCGGCGATCTGGAACGCTGCCCCCAGGTCGCGCCCGTATGCCGCCAGCAAGTGTCGTTGCTGCGACGAAGCCCGGCCCAGTATAGCACCGGCTTCGGCACTGTATTGAATCAGGCGGCCGGTCTTGAGCGCCTGCAGCCGCGTGACGGCAGGTCCATCCAGGGTTTGGCCTTCCGCCACCATGTCGATCATCTGTCCGCCCGCCATCCCTCGTGCACCCGCCGCGGCGCCCAGCGCCGCGACCAGTTCGCAGCGGGCCTGAGGGTCGGAATGGGTGTCGTGTTCCGCCAGGATCTCGAACGCGCGACACTGCAGCGCATCGCCCGCCAGAATCGCGGTCGCCTCATCGAAAGCCTTATGTGTGCTGGGTTTCCCACGCCGCAAGTCGTCGTCATCCATCGCCGGCAGATCGTCATGCACCAGCGAATAGGCGTGCAGCATCTCCACCGACGCAGCAACCCGGGCGGCGCAGGTTTCGTTCACCGCGAAAAGCGCGGCACTTTCCATCACCAGGAAGGCGCGCAGCCGCTTGCCTCCGCCCAGCGCAGCATAACGCATCGCTTCGGCCAGCCGGCCTTCGGCGCCTTCTACCGGGGGTAGCAGCACTTCCAGCGCCTGCTCCACCAACGTGGCGGCACGTGCCATTTCTTTCTGCAAATCGATCAGGGAAATTGAACTCTCAAACGCCACGGTCAGCCTCTGAACCAACGACTCCGCCAAATGGGAGCCAATTTTCGAGGCGATAACACGTCATACGAAATCGCGCAGCGCAACCTTCGCGCGATCCTCGTGATTGTTGCTGATTTGCCACGCCGAAAGCGCCTATATACCAGAAGCCTGTCGGTTGTAGCCAAGCCGGGGACGGGTCAGCCATGCATCTGGCGCCGTTTCCCGGGACATGCGGCGTTGCGACAAAGCGCCCGACCTGCCATATCCTGACCCATCCGGTCCGGTATTCACTTCGGAGTCTGTCTGCATGCTTCGTGTCGTCCTTGCTCAGCCCCGTGGTTTTTGCGCCGGCGTGGAGCGGGCCATCGAAATCGTCGAACGCGCGTTGAAAAAGTATGGCCCGCCGATCTATGTACGTCACGAGATCGTGCACAATCGCCACGTCGTAGCCGATCTGCGCACCCGCGGGGCCGTGTTCGTCGATGAACTGGACGAGATCCCGCCGGGTTCAATGACCGTGTTCTCTGCCCATGGCGTGGCGAAGAAGGTGGAGGAAGAGGCGTCCGGCCGCGGTTTGCCGGTGATCGACGCCACCTGCCCGCTGGTCGCCAAGGTTCATAACGAAGGCCGCCGCTTTGCCTCCCAGGGCCGCGAGATCGTCCTGGTCGCCCACGCCGGCCACGCCGAGCTAGAGGGCACGATCGGCCAGGTGCCCGGCAAGGTGCATCTGGTGCAGACCGTCGACGATGTGCCCCTGCTGGAAGTCGCCGACCCCGAGAAGCTGTCCTACATCACCCAGACCACGCTATCGGTGGACGACACCCGCCTGATCATCGCCGCCCTGAAGGCGCGCTTCCCCAGCATCGTCGGCCCCGACGTGCGCGACATCTGCTACGCCACGCAGAACCGCCAGTTCGCGGTACGCGAGTTGGCCGCCGTGGTGGACATGATCCTGGTGGTCGGCAGCCGCAACAGCTCCAACTCCAACCGCCTGCGCGAGATCGGCGAGGAGCTGGGCAAGCCGTCCTACCTGATCGATGACGCCGAGGCGCTCGATCCCGCGTGGTTCGCCGGCATCGGCCCAGATACGGCGATGTCGGTCGGCGTCACCGCCGGCGCGTCCGCGCCCGAAATGCTGGTCCAGGGCGTGATCGAGGGCCTGCGCCAATTTGGCGAGGTCCATGTCTCCACCCTGGCGGGCGTGGCGGAGGATGTCCGCTTCCGCTTCCCCGCCGAGCTTGCCGACGCCTGAAGGAAACCAACATGGCCGTTCCATTGAACCAGGTGCTGCGGGTCGGCGCCTACGTGGTCAAGCAACATCTGATCGGGCGCAAGCGCTATCCGCTGGTGCTGATGCTGGAGCCGTTGTTCCGCTGCAACCTGGCCTGCGCCGGCTGCGGCAAGATCGACTACCCCGCCGAAATCCTGAACCAGCGCCTGTCCGTCGCCGAATGCCTGGAAGCGGTGGACGAGTGCGGCGCGCCAGTGGTGGTGATCGCCGGCGGCGAGCCGCTGCTGCACAAGGAGATCCACGAGGTCGTGGAGGCCTGCGTGGCGCGGAAGAAGTTCGTCATCGTCTGTACCAACGCCCTGCTGCTCGAAAAGAAGATGGACCTGTTCAAGCCCGGGCCGTACTTCACCTGGTCGGTGCATCTGGACGGCGGGCAGGAGGAGCACGACCGCTCGGTCTGCCAGGACGGCGTCTATGACCGCGCGGTGGCGGCGATCCACGAGGCCAAGCGGCGCGGCTTTCGCACCATCATCAACGCCACCCTGTTCGACAACGCCGAGCCGGAGAAGGTGGCGGCGTTCTTCGACGAGATGACCGCGATGGGCGTGGAGATCAGCGTTTCGCCCGGCTACGCCTATGAGCGCGCGCCGGACCAGCAGCACTTCCTCAATCGCCAGCGCACCAAGGAACTGTTCCGGGGTATCTTCGCCCGCCAGAAGACGGGCGGAAATAAGAAGAGGTGGCAGTTCAACCAGTCCTCGATGTTCCTCGACTTCCTGGCCGGCAACCAGCAATTCCACTGCACGCCCTGGGGCAACCCGACGCGCACCTATTTCGGCTGGCAGCGGCCCTGCTACCTGCTGGGCGAGGGCTACACGAAGACCTTTACAGAACTTATGGAAACCACCGACTGGGACAAATACGGCACCGGCAATTACGAAAAATGCGCCGATTGCATGGTCCATAGCGGCTACGAGGCCACCGCCGTCACCGAGTCGGTCCGCAAGCCCTGGAAGGCGCTGGCCCAGGCGGTGCGCGGCATCCGCACCGAGGGCCCGATGGCGCCGGAAATCTCGCTCGAGCATCAGCGCCCGGCCGAATACATGTTCTCCCGCCATGTCGAACAGGCCATGACGCGGATCCAGCACGAAAAGAAACCCGGCGCGATGGAAGTCGCCGACGCCGCGGAATAGGGAGAGAAACCGGTGCCGGCCTATCTGATCGCCAATATCGAAATCACCGATCCCGCCGGCTTCGAGGACTACCGGGCGCGGGTTCCCGCCGTGGTGGCGCAATATGGCGGCCGCTACGTCATCCGCGGCAATCCGGCCACCCAGATGGAGGGCAAGCCGTTCTTCACCCGGCTGACGGTGCTGGAGTTCGCCTCGATGGAAGCGCTGCAGCTTTTCTATGGCAGCCCGGAATACGTCCCCCTGCTGGCAATCCGCACCGCCTGCACCAAGTCCGATGTCGTCTTCGTCCCCGGCGTCTGATGCGCTTCGGAACGGTGTCATCGCTCGCACCTCGCGGACGATGAAACCGTTCTAAAGGGCCGTTTCGAACAGGCGTTGGCCGATATAGGTCCCTTCGTCGATACCACCCGGGCAGGCGAACAGGGCGCTGCCGTTATGGGTGGTGTATTGGTTCAGCGCATCGAACCTGGCCATTCGTTCGAACATCCGAATGAAGCTTGTCCGCGGGTCGGTCTGGTAGCACAGGAAAAACAGGCCGGAATCGTACATCATGCCCTGACGCCAGGGCGGCCAGCGTTCGGCGGTGAAGCTGGCGCCATCGTTATAGGAATAGGCGCGGCGGAACATCTGCGCACCATCATTGGCCAAAGCCGAGCCCAGGCGGACATGGGCGGTTTCGCCGATCACCGGGTTGCCTTCGCCGTCTTCCCGTTCCAGACCCAGATCATCGAGCTCACCTGTCATGCCGAGCGGCGCGCCGGAATATTTATGCCGGCCGATCACCTCCTCCTGGAAGTCGAGCTCGGTGCGGTCCCAGTGCTCCAGGGCGATGCGGATCCGGCGCGCGACGAGATAGCTGCCGCCGCGCATCCATTCCGGCCCTGCCTCGCCGACCCAGACCACCCGGTCGAACGCGCGCGGCAAGTCCGCTGTTGCCGGGCGGTCGGACAGGGAATGCGGCGGATTGTTGGTGCCATCCCTGAAGCCCATGAGGTTGCGCGGTGTCTCGCCGGGCGGCGTGCTGGGCAGAAAGCCGGACTGTGCCCATCGCAATTGCGCGACGCCGTAGGCCAGCCTGACCAGTTCACGCACCGCATGAAACGCCACCTGGGGGTCGTCCGCGCATGCCTGGACCGACAGGTCGCCGCCCGTGCGCGCGGGTTCCAACTGGTCGCCATGAAATTTCGGCAGATCGACCAGCGAGGCCGGCCGCTGCGCGGCCAGGCCATAACGGTCCTGGCCATCCTTGACGAACAGTCCCGCGCCAAAGCCGAAGGTGATCGTCAGCCGGGCCGGCGAAAGACCGATGGCCGCGCCACCATCGGGGGCGATCTTCGCCGGTTCGGCGCCAAGCGGTCCGGCAGTCTGCCCGGTACTCATGCGAGCCGCCGCCGCCGTCCAGGCGCGCAGCATCGTCACGATCTGGGCACGCTGGCTGGCGAGCAGATCGAAGGTCGCGAAATAGGTATGGGTCTGCTGATGCGTGGCGATACCACCTTGGTGAGGCCCCCAGAACGGCTCGATGGCGGACTGCGCCAGCGTCTTCGCGACGGGCGGGGCAGCGCCAGACGATCCGGCGACGGCCACCAAACCGCCCGCCGCGCCCAGGAAGGCGCGGCGGGACGGCGGCTTGCCGTGCCCGAACGGGCAGGTCATCGTGCCAGCGCGAGCATGTTCAGCTCGTCCATGACAAAGTAAAAGCCATCTCCGCTCGGGGTCATGGCGATGCCGAACAGGTCGCCGCTGCCTGGCGGGTCCTGGGCTTTATTGGCGTCGATCCA
>JARLIN010000385.1 GCA_031291715.1 Rhodopila sp.
CTGCATGCTCTACGAATTGATCCCCAACATGCCCGAACACCGGCTGCTCCCGCTCATGCAAGCGTTCGCCAGAGCCGTCTCAGACCGACCCGAATTCAGCCGGTTGTTTGCTCAGGCGAAATGAGGGGATGGCTGAGGTATTGTGGTTCATGTCATGTTCCATTTTCAGTGGGCCGTATGGTGGCCGTTGCGGGTTGATTCATCCTGGGTTTGCTGATGTCCGCCGCAGCAGCCCCCACCCCCGCCCATGCCGTGCATCCGTGTCATGAGCAACAGTGCGCCTACTGCCAGCGCCACCCAGATCCAGTTCTCACTCAGCCATGTCATCTTCTTTCTCCTGTCATGTGCGACCGAATAGCAGCGGGTAGTCGCATTCCCGCACCGCGACCGACCAATCGCTACAAGGCGGTCGCCGTTATCTTGGCGGAGAACTGAAGGCGCCCTCCGTTCCGCAGCACATCGATGGACAATGTCTCGCCGACCGGGACGAGGCCGACGCGGGTGCGCAACTGAGCACTGCTGACCACCGGCCGACCATCGATCGCCATGATCACGTCGCCGGCCTTGAGGCCCGCCTTCTCGGCCGGCGAACCGCCGACAACTTCGACGATCATTGCCTCCGACGGCGTCTCTGCCTGCCGCCCGACTGGCATCTCGCCCGGATGGTCACTGACGGACACTCCCAGTTGACCCCTCGTCACTTTCCCAAATCGTGCAAGCTGGTCGGCGACTTCCCGAGCGATACTGACCGGAATTGCAAAGCCAATGCCGACGTTGCCACCGGCCGGTCCGATGATGGCAGCGTTGATTCCGACAAGGCGGCCTTCGATGTCAACCAGCGCACCGCCGGAGTTGCCGGGGTTGACGGCGGCGTCCGTCTGGATGAAGTCCTCATAGCCCTCGATGCCGAGACCAGTGCGACCGAGCGCACTGACGATGCCGGCCGTGGCGATCTGTCCAAGTGCGAAGGGATTGCTGATGGCCACAACATAGTCACCGATCTCCAGTGCGTCGGAATCGCCAAGCGGCAGCGCGTGAAGACCCGTCGCGGCCACGCTCAGCAGCGCGATGTCCGTCGCGGGGTCGGTCCCGACGAGCTTTGCCTCGACGCGCCGGCCATCGGAGAGCGCAACAGCGATCCGTTCGGCATTGCGGACAACATGATTGTTGGTCAGGACCAGGCCGCGGTCGGCGTCTATGATGACGCCCGAACCGGCGGCAAGGGCCTGGCGTTCCGCCGGTGGATGATCGCCGAAGGGGCGCCGATAGAACCGACCATTGTAGAGTGGGTTGTCCTCGGCGGGCACGCGTGTTTGCGCCGTGATACTGACGACCGCCGGCATCACCTTGCGGAGCATGGGTGCCAAGGTTGGCAGCCCACATCCCTCGGTGGCGGCGGCCGGGGCGACGACCGCGATGGGCGTTGACTGCGGCGGGCCGGGAAGTGCTGGCGCCGGCGAATGCGCCAGCCAGAGCCCCAACACCGCGACGCCAATCAGAAGCCCAATAGGCGCTAACGTTGTCTTCACGATGAGGCTCCTATCTCAGTGCGGCGCGATTTCCTGGTCGTTGACTCGAACAAGAACCGTCCGTCGTTGGTCGGACGGCCACGACAGATTGCTAGCAGCAGCCGTGACGACGGCGAGGCGGCGTTGCGCTTTGGTTCTCAACCGCCTGGCCAGTGACCGCGCCTCCGGCAAGGTACTTCTCCGGCTCGCGTTCGAATGCCTCGCGGTTCTCGCGGGTTTCGAACGCGTAGATGGAGCCGCGGTACACGGTTGATACGGGATTTGCCCGGGGTGCGACGGCATGTCGGCTCACCGGATCGATCGCAGCACTCTGTGTTGGCTCGTGGTGCATGCCGTGATCCATGATTGGACCCATTCCATGACCGGCATGCGCCGATCCATTCTGGTTTGACTGATGGCTCATACCGCCCCCCATCCCCATGCCGTGCATCCGTGTCATGAGAAGGAGGACGACTATTGTCAGCGCCACCCAGATCCAGTTGTCAGTTAACCATGTCATCTTCTGTCTCCTGTCACATGCGCCCATTCTTAATGGTCGGTTGTATTAGCTCAGAGCTTACGGTCGATTCGATCGGTCACAGGGGTTTGTTGGACTTTTCAGTGGCGTTGCGGATCGTGGGTCATCAGGAACGCCTGTTGGCTTGGTCGTTGCTGATCAGCCGGGCCTGCGAACCGTCCTCGCTGCCGTGCGTCTGATGGCCGCCATGGTCATGATGCATGAAGAAGTGCATCAGCGGGCAAGCCAGCAACACCAGGAAAGGCAACGCAGTGAGGGTGTGCGCAGTGTGCTGGGTCGCCAGGTAGAACCCGGCAATGGCGATGAATCCGCCGAGAAGAAGGGCGCGCGGGGTGCGCCAGAACGGGACCTGTTCAGGACCCTGCCTGTCCGGGTCGTGGTGCATCGTATGGTCGTGCATGGTGTATGCCTTCCGTGTTGGGTGTATGATTCGGTTATCGGTGGACCGGGAGCCGGATCGGTGCGAGTGGGTCGCCGGGGCGTTTCCGCCCCGGCCTCGTTCAAGAAGGGGTGCCTTGCCGGCAACCTGACCGAGTCGGCAGCGTGCCGGCTGTTCTCATGTCCCACTGGCACGCATCCCGGGCATGCCTGCGGTCAGGAGTTTGTCAACCAGCTTCTTCTGCTCGCCGGTAAGCACCGATGAGAGAGAACGTTCGGCGCCGGCCATTGTCTTCAATGCTTCGGCGCGTGCGGCCATCAAGGAGGCCTGGTGTTCAATCCAGTCGGGCGTGGTGGTGACCCCGCTGCCTGACGGCAACTGCGTGCGGGCGTGCTGCAACGCGTTGGCATCGCTGCGCACCGTGTCCGCGAAGGCGTTCCATTGGGCCGTCTGCGCGTCGGTGATCTTCAATTCCGCTCGCAGGTAAGCAAGCCGCCCGTCGAGATGGTCGGCAGACAGCAGGGCCATGACGCTGCCCATGCCACCCGGAGCCATCATCGTCTGCGTCATGCGCATCTTCTGCATCATGCCGCCCATCATGCCGGACTGACCGCCCTGAGAGCCGCCTGATCCCATCATCTGCATCATGCCACCGGCGTTGCCGGCCGCGGGAGAGGTTGGGCTGCCAGGTGTCGCGGGCTGCGTTGCGGTCATCGCGGAGCCGTCAGAATGATGGGCAGCATGCTCGTCGGCGGTCTGTGCCTGGGCCGTGGCCATTGCCAGGGTCGCCGTCAGAATGGTCGTCATGAGCATGGTGCGCGTGGTGAATCGCATGGTGTCTTCTCCTGGGTTGGCGAACGTCAAGCGACGTCGCGGCAGACGAACTCGGTCATGGTGCCGGTCGCCATACGAAGAGATGTGGAAGGGGACTCGAAGGTGTCCTGTCACGTCTGATACGGCCTGTCGTGCGTCGATTGGACGCAGGTGAGCGAAGGCAATACCCGGCTTGGCCGGGTCGGTTCAGACGAAGGACTTGGGCGGCGGAGTTGACGGTGCAGCGCTGAGTTTTGCGCGCCCGACCAAAGAATAGAGAGCAAAAACGCCGGATGCCGATAAAGGTGAGTCGCCCGCGGTAGTTGAGGCCGGCAACCAGCCGGACGGCGTCGGGCAATGCGAATCGAGGCAGCCCGGCATATGTCCGGTGTGTTGGCCGGCGCCTGGCGCTTGGCCGGTAGCGAAACTATGCTGAGAGGTCAGGCAGGTCTCGCATTGGACTCCGGCACTTGTGCCGTTCGGCGCCGAGGCGCTGGCCGCCGCGGCCGAGGCGGCGAGCACCGGGAAGGCCAGCAGCAGGACTGCCAGCAGAACCCGAACTGTCGCCTTAAGGCCGTTCAACATGGCTACCTCGTCATCCGTCCGACGGTATCCACCAACTCCTCGACCTTCTGGCGCTGCTCCACGAGGTTTCTGGTGGCAAAGGTCCCGGCAACGCAACGAGCAACATGGTCCGCAAGGATTTCCTGCGAAACCGTATGCAGGGCTGCCCGCGCTGCCTGGATCTGGGTCAGCACATCAACGCAATAGCGGTCCTCCTCCACCATACGAAGGATTCCATCGACTTGGCCCTCGATCCGCTTCAGTCGGATGGTGACCGCTGATTTGGCGCCCTGATTCATGGCACGATACATAACCCGGGATGGGTATCTTTGTCAAGTGCGATTTTTCTCTTGCTACGTAACCCCCGTGGGGTATATGGATCAGACACGACGCACGCAACAGCGCGGGCGCCCGGTCGGAGAGTCATCCAATGAACGGACGTCAGCACGGACAAGCGCACCACGGAGCTCAGGCGACCACCGGCCAGAGCGCCATTGATCCGGTCTGCGGGATGGACGTGAATCCTGCAACCACCGAATATCGGACCGAGCATGCGGGCCGCACTTATTACTTCTGCTCGAACGGCTGCAGGAGCAAGTTCCTGGCCGACCCGGGCCGCTACGTCGGCGGGAAAGCGCAGGCGAGGAAGCGCAGCCATGAACGGCCATCGGCACAGCGACCACGACTGCTGCGGTGGCGATGGGAATACTTGTCACTCACATGACGGTGATGAACTCATGGTTGCGGAGCACACGGTTATCGATCCGGTCTGCGGCATGACGGTTGATCCGGCCACTTCCAGCGAGCGGCTGGAACATGGCGGCCGGACCTTCCATTTCTGCTCGGCCGGCTGCCGGAAGAAGTTCGCGGCCAATCCGGAGAGATACCACCAACCGACGCGCCCGGAAGCCGCCGTATCAGGCGCGGCCGAGGCAGCCTGCCATCACCACCATCATCATGCCGGCGGCGAGATCGCCGTGACGGCAGAGACCATCGTCGATCCGGTCTGCGGCATGACAGTCGATCCGACGATCTCCCACCATCGATTGGAGCACGATGGCCGCACGTTCCATTTCTGCTCAGCCGGATGCCGGGAGAAATTCGCGGCCGACCCGCAGAAATACCTCCAGCCCAAGCACCAGGAGACCGCCGCGCCGCCTCAGCCAGGCGCGATCTACACCTGCCCGATGCACCCCGAGGTGCGGCAGGAGGGGCCGGGAAGCTGCCCGCTCTGCGGCATGGCTCTCGAGCCGCTGCAAGCCAGCGCCGAAGCGCCGGAGAACACTGAACTGCACGACATGCGCCGGCGCCTCTGGATTGCGCTGGTGCTCGCTGTCCCGGTCGTGGTGCTGGCGATGGGCATCTACGTGCCGGGCTTGGCGACTACGATAGATCGTCTGGTGCCGCGCGTCCTGTCGGGCTGGGTCCAACTCTTGCTCACGACGCCGGCCGTGCTATGGGCGGGCTCCATTTTCTTCACCCGCGGCTGGCGTTCGGTGGTGAACCGCAGCCTGAACATGTTCTCGCTGATCGCGCTCGGCGTCGGCACCGCTTACCTCTACAGTGTCGTCGCCACCCTCGCCCCCGGCATATTCCCCGCGGGATTCCGCGCCGCCAACGGCTCCGTGGACACTTACTTCGAGGCGGCCGCTGTCATCACTGTCCTGGTGTTGGTCGGCCAGGTGCTGGAGTTGCGCGCTCGTGAGCGGACCGGCAGCGCCATCCGCGCCCTGCTGAATTTGGCGCCAAAGACCACGAGGCGCCTGCGCGACGACGGTTCGGACGAAGAGATTACGCTCGATCGCGTGCAGGTGGGCGATCGACTGCGTATCCGTCCGGGCGACGCCGTGCCGGTCGACGGCGTGGTGCTGGAGGGGCGGAGCAATGTCGATGAATCGATGGTGACCGGCGAGTCCTTGCCCGTCGAGAAGCAGCCAGGCGAGCGCCTGATCGGCGGCACGGTGAACGGCACCGGCGCCCTGGTGATGCGTGCCGAGAAAGTCGGGGCCGACACCATGCTGGCACGCATCGTCGGCATGGTGGCGGAAGCGCAGCGTAGCCGGGCACCGATCCAGCGCCTGGCGGATCTTGTCGCCGGCATCTTTGTCCCGGCCGTGGTCGCCGTGGCGGTGCTGTCGTTCGTTGTGTGGGCGATCTGGGGGCCGGCGCCGGCATTGTCTTACGGGCTGCTGGCGGCCGTCTCGGTGCTGATCATCGCCTGCCCCTGCGCGCTTGGGCTGGCGACCCCGATGTCGATCCAGGTCAGCGTGGGCAAGGGCGCGACCGTGGGCGTGCTGATCAGATCCGCGGAGGCACTGGAGCGGCTGGAGAAGGTTGATACCCTGGTGGCGGACAAGACCGGTACGCTCACCGAAGGCAAGCCGCGCGTTACCCGGATCGTGCCTGCGCCCGGCTTCGCCGAGCAGGACGTGCTGAGGTTCGCGGCCGGTCTCGAGCGCTCGAGCGAGCACCCGCTGGCGGCGGCGATCGTGCGGGCGGCCGGAGAGCGCAAGCTGGCACTGGCCGATGCGGCGGATTTCGAATCCGTCACCGGACAGGGCGTGCGCGGCCAGATCGACGGACGCCGCATCGTGCTTGGCAACGCCACGCTGATGAAGACTGAAAAAGTCAATGTCGGCAAACTTGCCGCATCGGCCGATGAGTTACGCGGCAGCGGTGCCACGGCCCTGTTCGTTGCCGTGGATGGCAAGCCAGCCGGCGTGGTTGCCGTGGCCGACCCGATCAAGGCCACCACGCGCGCGGCGCTGGAGGCGCTGCGCAAGGAGGGCGTGCGCATCGTCATGCTCACTGGCGACAACCGCCGTACGGCCGAGGCCGTGGCGCGCCAGCTCGGCATCAGCGATATCGAAGCCGACGTGCTGCCCGACCAGAAGCACGCGGTGGTTCGCCGGTTGCGCGGCGAGGGACGAGTAGTGGCCATGGCCGGCGACGGGGGCAATGACGCGCCGGCGCTGGCTGAGGCCGACATCGGCGTTGCCATGGGTACCGGCACCGAGGTCGCCATCCAGAGCGCCGGCGTGACCCTGGTGAAGGGCGATCTGGTGGGCATCGTGCGTGCCATCGCGCTGAGCCGGGCGACCATGCGCAACATCCGCCAGAACCTGGTGTTCGCCTTCGCTTACAACGTCATCGGCGTGCCGCTGGCGGCCGGTGTGTTGTATCCGGTGTTCGGCCTCCTGCTCTCGCCGGCGATCGCCGCACTGGCGATGGCGTTGAGCTCGGTGTCGGTGATCAGCAACGCGCTGCGGTTGCGGACGCTTCGCCTGTAGGCGGCTTGATGGGCGCGGGCGGCAACCCCAGGTGAACCCCATGTGGCAAAGGCTGCGTGCGTGCATGCTGGCGGTTTTCCTGGCGGCGGCGCAGGTAGCCGTGCCTGTGGCTGCCTTGCTGGTTTTGGATGCTGCGTACTCCTCGGCGGTGGCGCGAAGCTGGGGGCGGGTCAGCGGCGGCTATTCCTTGTCGCGCAGCTTCTCCTCCCGCACACCTTCTTTCGGCGGCTTTGGTGGGTTGCGCACGCCGTCTGTCAGCGGCGGCTACAGCCGCCCGTCGTCCTCCGCCGCACGACCGGGTTTCACCGAGCCAGGGGCGGGCGACACCGTCTTCTCGCGGGAGCGTTCGGCGACGGCACTGGGCGACCTGCGGGCGGGCGAGGGCGCGAGCCGGACGGGATCTGGCTGGGGATACGGCGGGGTCGGGCGAACGGTGGCACCGCAATGGTTCGCCAGCCGGGGCTGGTCGGCGCCTTCCTACGCGATCACCGCGCCCGGGCGGTTTGGCATCTGGGACGGGCTGTTCCTCTGGTTCCTGCTCGACCATCTGTCCCAGCCCGGCTATGGCGCCTTCTTCTACAATCACCAGAGCAACCCGGGCTATCAGCAGTGGCGCGCCCAGGCGGACCAGGTCGCCGCGAACGATCCGCAGGTTCGCCAGAATCTGCATGCCCTCGACCAGAAGGTTGCCGAGCAGCAAGGGCAGCCGCGTGATCCGAACTACCTCCCGCCCGACGTCCCCGCCGAAGTCGCGACGGCGAACGGCTCGGGCTCCGGCGGAGGAAGCTCCGGCACGGTGTGGCTGGTGGTGTTGGGCGGAGTGGGGGCGCTGACAGTGCTGGCCTGGCGGCGGCGGGTTCCGCTGGCGGAGGCGGCAAGTATGGCGGCGGTGGCGCGGCGCAGCGCGCGGGGAGGCAGGACCATGACGGGACCATTAAGCAAGCTGATCGAGGCCGGCACGATGCTGCGCCACAAAGTTTCCGGCGAAGGCTACGCGCCGGAGCTCTTCCGCGTCGGCATGGCGCTGACCTGTGACCCGACTCCCTTCATCCTAGCCGCGGGAGCAACCAAGGTGCCCTCGCCGATGGCAGGCGGCGACAACGCGCCGTTGACGGTGCAGGCGGTCGGCCACGCCGGCGAGGGTTCGGCGCAACTGATCCGGCTCTACCTGCCCGAGCCGGGCAGGATGTTCCAGTTGCACCTTGACGCCACCGGCCAGCCCGATGAATGCCGCTACTTCGGCCAGATCGACGAGGTCGCGCCCGCCGATGCAGAAGAATGGCGCGCCTGGCTTGACCCCGCCGAGGGCATGATCGGCTGGCCGGAATTCCAGACCAAGGACGGCAAGCTGTACCAGCGAATCTGGGCGCCGGGCGCAACCCGCATTGCGCCGCGCGCGCTGGTCGAGACGATCGAAACGCCAGAAGGCATGCGGACCGTGCGCAGCCAGTCGATGCTGTATGCCGCGCCCACCGGCGTCGTCCCGCCCGGACCGCCCACCGAATACATCCTGGTGGCCGCCATCGAGAACGGCAACCAGGCCTGGGTGGCGATCGCCGCCGGCATCGACATCAATCCCGCCGCGCTCTCGCCGGCCTGAGCAGCAGAGGAACACGCAGCCATGCACACCATCCTCGGAGCTCTTCAAACAGGGCTTCCGCTCCTCTTCACCCAACTGGCCGTGACGCTCGGGCTGCTCGCGATCGGCGTCGCCTGCTACCTGGCGGTGATGCCGTTCAACGAAATCCGGCTGATCCGTGCCGGCAATAACGCCGCGGGCATCGTGCTAGGCGGCGTGCTGGTAGCACTGGCGATCCCGCTGGCAGCGACGCTCGCCTCCAGCCACGTGACGCTCGATATCGTCGTCTGGGGCGCCGTTGCGCTGGTGATCCAGCTCGTTGCCTTCTTCGCCGTTGCGGCGGTCCTGCACGGCCTGCGCGGCATGATCGAGCAGGGCAACACGGCGGCGGCGACTCTGCTGGTTGGCATCCAGATCGCCGTCGCGCTGCTGAACGCCGGGGCAGTGGCTGGCTAACGCTTTATCTGCGTCAGACCCAACAAGGAGAAATTCCGATGTTCTCATTCATCAGCAACCTCGTCGGCGTGAAAACCGATCAGGCGGTCAACGGCGCGATCGAAGCGATCGTCCGCTGGGATCCCAAATCCGCTACTGAAGCGGAATTGCGCACCATGGAGCAACACCTCGACCAGCTCGGCGTCGAGGTCGCCCAGGCACGTATCGCCTTCGACAAGGAGCGTAAGGAAGCGGCTGCGATCCAGCTCCTTTCCCACCAGCGCATGGCGCGGCCGAACAGTTGCAGCAGAACATGGAGGCGGAGACGGACCCGGCGCGCAAGGCGGAACTGGGACACAGCCTTACAACCCTGGTCGGACTGCTGGAGCAGATGGCGCCGGATGTCGCCCGTGAGCAGAAGGACGCAGAGGATGCCAAGAGTTTCCTAGAATCGCTTGAACAGACCTATGCCGAGGCGGGCCGGAAGCTACGGTCAGCGCGCGACGATCTGACCCGCGCCCAGCGCGACATGGGCCGCGCCGAACAGCAACGCGAAATAGCGGAACGGCGTGCCGAAGCGGCGCGGCAAGCCGCGGGCCTCTCCGGTGCCACGAGCGGCCTTAGCGTTGCGCTCAAGGCGATGCAGGATAATGCCACGCGCGATCTGGCCCGGGCCGAAGCGGCCAACGCAAAGGCGACGTTGCTGAAACCGACCCAACCCGAGACCGACGATCCAAATATCGCAGCGGCCATGCGAGCGGCTTCCGGCGCGCAACCGGCGCCACAGGGCCTCTCGGAGCGTCTGGCCGCGCTGCGTCAGCGCCAGGTCTGAGGGGACCGCGCCCACCGACGGTGTCGGTCGATTGTCGCCGGGGCAGCTGGATCGAGACGACTTCTGATAGGCGAAGTCATCTCGATCCAGCTATTTGTTTGATCGGGTGATTCAGACCTCCGGCGATTCCGCCTCTGGTCATTACGCTCCAGTCGGTGGGCGGTCATTCCACGACGAATTTCCCGTACATACCTTCCTCGGCATGCTGCGGAGTCGGGCAGACGTACCAGTATGTTCCTGGCTGCTGCGCGACAAAAGTCGCTCCCAACGAAGCGTACTGTGCCTGCGGCTCTACCTTCTCGCTGCGCCAGGGAAGCAGCGGCATGACTTCGGCCACACCACTGCCTGTCGCCATCATCGACATGTATGGATAAGGTGGCGGCACAGGGGTCACGATGATGCCGTGTTCCATGTTGTCGCCGTAGTCCATGTTCACCAACTGCAGATGAACGGTGGCGCCGACCGGCACCACCAGCGTCGGATTGACCAGGCCATGAACCTCGAATGTCTGATCCTTGTGGCCGGGTTCGACGGCGACAAGATCGACCGTCACGTCCTTGTCGTTATAAGTCACCGTGTTGGTCTTGGGGTCAGCCGTGCCGGTCTGGTCACCTTGCTGAAGGTACGCGTTGACCTGCCTGTAATCCAGCACGCCACCACCCCAATCGGAAGTGACCGGACGATTGAAAGCGCCCCACATGATCCCTGGCCCCATGCCGTACGCGCCGCTTGGGCCCGTGCCGTAGCCCCCCATCATCCCTGAACCCATCATCCCGGGCCCGCCGCCCCGCCGCTGGGCGCTTGCCGGGACAATGACGGCGAAAGCGGTTGCGGCAGCGATCGCTGCGATCCCGCCGATGGCGCGTCTGCTAAACATCGCTTTTTCCTTTCCTCTGAGCTCGCTTTTCAACTTCTTGTTGATACCGTTTGATACCTTGGTGAAGTGTGGTGATTGAATTCTGCCTGGCGTTGTCGTCATCCACATTGATGCAGGTCAAATTAATGGGCCGGAAACAGTTATCCATAGCCAGTTCTCGCCTTGGTAATCTGCCTTCTTGATTTTGTCGTCGGCAAGCTCGAACCGCGCACCGAAGCGTGACGTATAGACTGGTGGAGCAAAGTGGTGTCGGCCTGCGCACGATCGAGCACAGCCATCAGGGCCGCCGCCGCGCGACCAATTGGCGTGGCAGCTTCAGGCTGAGGATGAATCCACCGAGTGTCAGGGCCACCGTCAGCGCAACGGCTGCCTCGGGCAGAAATGCTACAGCGAACTGCACGCCCGCTGCCATGGACCCTGCGGTCGTTCCCAGGTTGGTTGCCGCCGTTTGACGACCCAACTCTTGCCCTTGTGCAAGCCCAGCCGCACTCGAGATCCAGAAAGTCAGGATAGGCGTCAGAATACCAGCACTGACCGCGATCGCACCGACGACCGCCAGCATCACGCGGGGGTCAGTCGTCCAAGGGACCAGATAGAGGCTGACCGCAAGCGTGACGATTGCCGGCGGGATCAGCCACCGGGTGGCCTTTGGGTTCACCAGCGGCGAGAACACCGCTGCCTGAGACAGGAACATGACCAAGCTGCATTCAGAGAACATCAGCGCAACTTGCGTCTGGCTGAACCCGACCTCCTGCGTGCCGCGCAGGGCCAAGTCTATGTGGAACACACCAATGCCGGTCGCAACAATGAAAGCCAGCGCCAACATCTGCGGCATGGCTGGGGGCAAAATCCCACTATCCGTGGCCGTGGTGGATTGACGCGATGCAATCGCATGGTCCTGCGGCAAGGCGAGTGCCGCCGCAGCGGCCGCAACCAACGTGCCCGCCGCCGTCGCTACCAGCGGTATCGCGAGCGACCCGGCCTGTGCGGACGCAGCGAACGGCGTCGTCCCCACGCGCGCGAGGAAGACCCCGAGCATGGGTCCAAGAAAAGACCCGGCCGCGGCAGCCATGCTCAGCATGGTCAGGTACCGCGCCCGAGCCTTGTCGGTGCGGGCGAGGCCGCCGATCGTGGCCAATGCGACCGGCAGTACGGCAGCAGAAAACAGTCCCAAGAGGAACTGTTCCATATACACGGCCACCAGGTTTCCGGTGAACGGGAACACCAGCATGGTAAACGCGAAGCCGCACAGCCCGCACAACAGAATACATCGACGGCCGCGCCGATCCGACACGCGCCCGCTGACAGGCGCAAACAGGAACAGCGCAAGGGTGTAACTCGCAGTCAGAAAGCCGGTATTGCGGGAGATTGCACTTGTGCCCGCGCCTGCGCCCAGCAGTCTTTCAACCAGATGGGGCAGAAGGGGCAATAGCAGGCCCGAGCCGGCAGCGATGGTAAAAACCGACAGTATGAGTGCGAGGAGCGTTCCCGCGGTAACGCCCCCTCGCTGGGCACAGATGGTACGCATACATGTTCTCCGGTTATCACCTGAAAGGGCTCGCGTTATTCTCGCCGGACGGGTGTCACGAGCGCGACAAGCTCTGCGACCATGGCGTCCCCGTGGTCGTGCTCATGAAGCGCGCGCTGCTGCCAGCCCGATGCCTGGTTCTTGTGAGGGCGCCGCGGCAGTGTCGGGAATGACGGCGGTTCGGAACGTATCGAGTTCTTCCTCGGCCAACGTCTCTTGTGCGAGGAGCTGATGCGCCGAGCGATCGAGCAGCTGTCGGTTCGCGCGCAAGATCCCCATTGCACGGTCAAAGGCGGTCTCGATTAGCGACTTGACCGCCTCATCGATGGCATCGGCGGTCGCTTCGCCATAATGGCGCGGCTGCCATGCCGCCAGGCTCGCTGGGGCTCCCAGGAAGTTGGCTGTCTCCCGTTCATAGGCGACCTGACCCAATGCAGGAGCCATGCCGAAGCGCACAACCATGCTGCGCGCGATCTCTGTGGCTTTGTTCAGATCGTCTCCGGCGCCAGTGGAGACCTCTGGGAACATCAGAGTCTCTGCTGCCCGTCCACCCATCAGAACGGCCATACGGTTCATGAGCTCCGACCGATCCATCAGGTAGCGATCCTCGATGGGGCGTTGAATGGTGTAGCCCAGGGCCCCGATCCCGCGTGGAATGATCGATACCTTCTGAACCGGGTCGGAATCCGGCAGAGCTAAGGCAACCAGCGCGTGCCCCATTTCGTGATGCGCCACCATCTCGCGCTCATGCGGACTGAGGATCCGGCTCTTCTTCTCAAGTCCTGCGATGATCCGCTCGATCGCCTGGGTGAAGTCCGTCATCTCAACGATGTCGGCATTGCGCCGCGTCGCCAGCAACGCCGCCTCATTGACGAGGTTTGCGAGATCGGCGCCGCTGAATCCAGGCGTCAGCGCTGCGAGATCCTCGACCTTCAGTTCCGCCGAGGTAGCTATCCGCTTCAGATGCACGCGAAGGATGTCGATGCGGCCTGTCTTGTCGGGCCGATCGACCAGGATCTGGCGATCGAAACGGCCGGCGCGCAGCAGTGCCGGGTCCAGAACCTCGGGGCGGTTCGTTGCCCCCAGCAAGACAATCCCGTTGCTTGAATCGAACCCGTCCAATTCAGAGAGCAGTTGATTGAGCGTCTGCTCCTTCTCGTCATGGCCGCCGCCCGGAAGGTTGGCGCCCCGGGCACGGCCAAGTGCGTCCAACTCGTCGATGAAGATAATACACGGCGCATGTTGTCGCGCCTGTTCGAAGAGGTCACGTACGCGCGCGGCGCCAACGCCGACGAACATTTCCACGAACTCGGAGCCGGAAATCGAGAAGAACGTAACGCCGGCTTCCCCGGCAACCGCTCGCGCGAGCATGGTCTTGCCGGTGCCCGGCGGGCCCACCAGCAGCACGCCTTTCGGCATACGGGCGCCAAGGCGGCCGTAACGCTTCGGGTCCTTCAGAAAATTGACGACTTCGCGGAGTTCTTCCTTTGCCTCATCGACGCCCGCCACGTCGGAGAAGGTAACCTTGGTGTCCTTCTCCATGTAGACCTTCGCCTTGCTCTTGCCGATCGCCATCATGCCGCCCATGCCGCCCATGCCTTGGGTCATCGGCCGAACAAGGAACATCCAAACAAGTGCGAACCCGAGCGCTGGCATGAGCCAGCTCAGCACGGTCGGCAGCAGACCTGGCCCCGGCTGTCCCGAGAACGTCACGCCGGTTCGTGTCAGATCCTGGGCAAGGGTCGGGTCAACCCGCTCCGTTGCGAAGTGCTGGACTGCACCTTCCGGCACCTTGTAGGTCCCAGTGATTTCTTGCTGACTGACCACCAAGTCCGTCACCTTGCCACCCTGCAAGAGTTTCTGAAACTCGCTGTAAGGAACCGTGCGGATATGGTTGGGCTGAACCAAAAAGCCCTGAATCAACATGACGGCAACGAAAGCGGCGATGATGTAGAGGATGTTAACCTGGTGCTCACGGTTCATCGTGTGTACGTCCTTATCGCTGGGCTGTCCGCCGCTATCGGTTGCCGCCGACAACTACTACCATACGGAGGTGGGGTATCCGCGTCAAGAGGAACATTCGCGGTCATCGTCGGCCAGCAGCGAAAAGCGAATTTTTATGGGCCAAGGCAGGCATCCTCCGCCCAGGGCGTGGTTGACACAGATACCTGTATGGGGTAGGGTAGGATCATGCATGACGTTACCAGAAAAGCAGTTACGGCTCGCCTCAAGCGGATCGACGGTCAAGTTGGCGGACTTCTTCGGATGGTGGAGGAGGATCGCTACTGCGTTGACGTGCTGACCCAGGTCCAGGCGGTGCGGGCGGCACTGCACAAGGTCGAGGAACAAATCCTCCGGGACCATGTGTTCCATTGCGTGGCGCATGCCTTCACGTCCGGCGATCCGATCGACCAGCGTCAGAAGGTCGAGGAGTTGGTGGACACGGTTGGGCGGATGACGAGATAAAGTCCTGCCGCCGGTCGGGAAGCGTTCGTATTGGCGACTGTTTACAAGGCGACTGACCCCCGTCGCACTTTTCTCCTTGGCGCGACCCTGACACCATTTGCTTCAGCGCGGCAGCGAGACGCTGGCGCGCAGCCCGCCCTCCGGTCGGTTGACCAGGGCAATGTCGCCCCCGTGCGCCTGCACGATCGACAACGCGATCGACAACCCCAGCCCGGTGCCCCCGGTCTCCCGGCTGCGCGACGGCTCCAGCCGGTGGAACGGCTCAAAGACACGTTGCAGTTCGACCTCGGGAATGCCAGGACCGTCGTCTTCGACATCGATCCTCACGACGGAAGCGGCAATGTGGATCGCAAGCCGTGCCGATCCGGCGTATTTGACAGCATTGTCGATCAGGTTCGATAGGGCACGCCGCAACGCGCCTGGCTGGCATTCCAGCACCACCGGTTCGGCTGGCACCATTGTCACCGGGAGCCCGGCATCCGCCATGTCATCGACGATCGAGGCAACCAGGGCGGTCACGTCGGTGCGCCGCGCAATCTCGGTGATGGCCTGGTCGCGCGCGAAGTTCAGCGAGGCACCAATCATGTCATCGAGTTCGCCGATCGTCGCCAGCATGCGTTCGCGTTCCTCTGCCTCGGGCAGAGCCTCAGTGCGAAGCCGCAACATCGTGAGCGGCGTGCGCAGGTCGTGCGACAAGGCGGCCAACATGCGCGTGCGGTTATCCAGCAGAAGCCGGATGCGGGACTGCATCTGATTGAACGACTGGGCCGCCTGGCGCATCTCCCGGGTGCCCACCTCGGCTACCGGCGGCGCATTGACGTCGCGCCCCAGATGCTCGGCCGCGCGTGCCAGCACTCGCAGCGGCGCGGTGACCCGCCCGACCGCCCACGCCGACGCCATCACGATAATGACCGCCATCGTCGCCGTGGCGGCTGCGAACGGCCAGGGCGTGGGCGGACTGCCATTCGGCAGGACGGCGGCGAAGGCAAGCCATTGACCATCGGAGAGCTGAACGGCGGCCTGCAACGATCGCAAGCTACCTGCGCCCCGTATCCACGTTGGGGTGGCCATGGGCATGACACCGCGCATCATGGTGCCGCCAGCCATCATATTTCCCCCACTCATCATCTGAGACGGCACGATCTGAGGGGGCACGTCATTGGAATCTGGCGTCGCGGTCGCGATCGTCACCCGCAACTGGTTCACCAGCTCAGTGGGAAGTTGCCCTGCGAGATAGTTCCGAATTGTCTGAGAATCGGTGTCGGTGCCGGCGTCGGCCAATACCGGCGGCTCCTGGGATAACGTCACCCGCAGTGTGGAGTCATTGGCCGCCTGGGCGATACGGCCGCGCCAGGCCGGCGGCGATTCGCCGATCAATTGCACCAGGTTGGCAATGCGTTGCGTTGCCGCGTATCCACCAATCGCCTGCACTGCCTGCGCGCGGTCGGATGCATAGATCAGCGTGCCGACAAGATGCGACGCCAGCAGCCCGGCCATCAGGATAAACAGCATTTGGACGAACAACGTCCGTGGCAGCCACCGTGTCATGTCCGGCTCACTGCCACGGCGAACATGTAGCCGCCGCCCCAGATTGTCTTGATAATACGCGGTTCGGCGGGGTCGCGTTCCAGTTTCTTGCGCAGCCTGCTGACCTGGGTATCGATGCTGCGGTCGAACGCGGCGGCGGCGCGCCCGCGCGCCAGGTCCAGCAATTGGTCGCGGCTCAGCACGCGCTGCGGCCGCTCGACCAGCGCCAGCAGCAGCTCGTACTCCCCGGTGCTGAGCGGCACGGCCACGCCGTCCTCGCGCAGCAATTCGCGGTTGCCGGTGTTCAAAACCCAGCGGTCGAAACTGTAATCGCGGGAGTCCGCGGGTGGATCCGAGGTGGGCGGCGGCTGGTTGCTGCGGCGCAATACGGCCCGGATGCGCGCGACCAGTTCGCGGCTGCCGAAGGGTTTGGCCAGATAATCATCGGCGCCCATCTCCAGGCCAATGACGCGATCCACTTCCTCGCCCTTGGCCGTGAGCATGATGATCGGGACGTGGCTGTCGGCCCGGATCGACCGGCACAATGACAGCCCGTCCTCACCGGGCAGCATGAGATCCAGCAGGATGAGGTCGATATGGGCGTCGGCGAGCGCGCGCCGCATGGCCCTGCCGTCGCCGACCGCCGTGACGCGGAAGCCTTCTTTGGTCAGAGCGCGTCCGACCAGCTCGCGGATTTCGCGATGGTCATCGACGATCAGAATGTGCGACGAAGGCTCCATGCGGGGAACATAGGCGATCGAGGCGGCAGCCGAACAGCCAATGTGTGACACACTGTGGCCGCCGCCGGCACTGCCACATCTTGGCACAATTTCGCCGCCCAGCGACACACTCAGGTAACAGGTGCGGTTCAGGTCTCGCGTCGCGATGGAGATGTAGTCGTCGCGGAACAGGAAGGACCACTCCGATGAGGAAGATCAGCAAGGGCCTGGCGATCGCCGTCACAGTGATCGCTATTGGCGGCGCGAGCCTGGCGGCGGTCGCGCAGACCGGCGGGCCGGGGCCAGGCTACGGACCACCTGGGTCTGGATCGCCCGGCTACGGGCCGATGGGCCACGGAGGGATGGGCTCCATGCAGGGCTGGGGCAGTTACGGCATGATGGGCGCCTGGGGCGGCGGTGGTTTCGCCGATCCGGCGACCCAACTGGACGCGCTGAAAACCGAGCTCGCCATTCGTCCGGAGCAAACCGCGGCGTGGGACGCATATGCGAAGGCGATGCGGGATGCCGCGACGCAAATGCAGGCGGTCCGGGGCAGCATCGATTTCGACAAGCTGCGCACGATGTCCTGGCAGGATCACCAGACGTACATGGGCCAGTTCCATGATCGGCAGGCGGCGGCATTCCAGTCGGTCCAGGCGGCGCGAGCCACACTGCTGGCGGCGCTGGACGACACACAGAAGTCACGCTTGCCGCCTGCATCGGGGAATTTCGGTCCCGGCATGATGGGATGGTACGGCGGCTCGCCAATGATGGGCCGGGGCTACGGGATGATGTCTTGGGGGCGGGGCGACGTTCGCTGATGCCGGCTGTTTTGCGGCTGCTTGTGGGTCATGCCGCTGTCTTCGCCCTGGCTGTCTGGCCGAGGGAGCGGCATGCCCGCAAGGGGAACCATGGGCCAGAAGTGAGCCGAAGGCTGACGGTCCGAGTGCGCAGAGATCTCAATCGCATAGTCCAGTCCCTAACCCTTGCTTCCTGAAAGCCACTGCGGGCGGCAACCTCTGCTCGGTGGGTCGCGGGGGCACCAACGGATCACGGCGAGCCACCGCACGAAAGGGCGGTACGGCTGGAGGTTGTCTGACGGTCTTTCGCCCATGCAGGCAAGGCGGCTGCGGTAGCACCGCGGTGTCGCGTGGTGCATTGCAGCACCCGCCGCCCTGATCGAATTTTAGGACGCCTATTTCTCTGATACCGGCCGCTGTGGCCGTAAGCTGTGCTGATCGCAATTCCAAAAAAAGCTTCTATGTCAACTGCCCTGCTAGCGACCTCCCCAGTTTTGTGCGCACCCGCCATGCCATACGCCGGCAGGTCCAGCGAGAAAGTTGTTTCACCACTTCGCCTTCCAATGTTAGATACCCATCATGGTGCGACGGGTTGCCAACCTGGTGATTGCTGCGGTGATGGCTTGTGCCCTGATTGGTGCTGGCCTGACGCGGGGCATGACGGCTGCCCACGCGGCGCCGCCGAGCATGATGACCATGACCCAACATGAGCATCCTTGCGAGCCGACGGCATCGCAGGGGCATCCGACGTCGCCCAGCGAGCAGTCGCTTCCTGGCTGCATGACCGATCTCGGATGTTTGCTTCTGGTCGGAATTCCAGCATCGCCGATCCGTGCGTTTGAGCATGTCTCCTGGGGCCCAGTTGCATACTGGCTGCACACCACGGTCGTTCAGGGCATCACGTCCGAACCCATTCTCGGTCCTCCCATCCGCTTGGTCTGAGGTAGTCGCCTGCGCGTCCCCGGACCGCAGGCAGGCGTGCCTTCTCCGTTCGCTTTCAAGCCGTCCATTCGTCGCGGCCAATGCTGCGCCGTCGTGAACGTTGGCCGAAGGCATCGGAGCCACCCCGATCTCAGATGCAATAGCCGCTGTCACTACGGCGGCCGATGGAATGGATCATTACGATGCTCCGCAACACCCTGCGCGGCGCGGCCTATGCCGCCGCGGCCACTCTCGTGCTCACCCTGTCCGGCCAGGCGGCCTTTGCCGCGGCAAGTGACTACCGCTTCGACCTCGTCAGCGCCCGTCCAGCGGGTCCCGGCAAGACCGACGTGACGCTCCGCCTGGTTTACCTGCCCGACGCCAAGCCGGTGCCGGATGCCATCATTTTTCAGCCTCTGGTGGTGATGGCAGGCATGGAGAGCATGCCCGGCAACGCCACGGCCCATCCGGGCCCAGAGGCCGGCACATACGTTCTTCACGCTGCCACCAGCATGGCCGGACCCTGGACGCTGCGCCTGTCGGCCAAGGTGCAGGGCGAGACGGAGACCGTGCGTTCGGCGGTCGCCTTCGAGGCGGGCCAGTGAGATGCCCCGCTTCCCAGGAGGGCTAGCAAAGCCCGAAGTGTCCGTTCCGCGGATAAGCGTAGCGGGCATCACGCTGGCCTTCGTGCTCGGCTTGAGCGCCGGGCCAAGCCTCGCTCAGACGCGGCCCACCCCCCCAGGCCCGACGGCAGGCGTTCCCGGCGCGACGCTGGAGAGCGTGCTGTCGGTGGCCCGCCAACTGAGCCCGGAGCTCGCCGCCCGCGCGCTCGACACCGAAGCCGCACGGGCACGGGTGATGATCGCCGGTTCGCTGCCTGATCCCAAGATGGTGGTGATGTCGGACGACGCCGACCGCACCTCCGGCCCCCGGTTGAACCGGATGACCTATACCTTCGAGCAGGACTTCCCGCTCTGGGGCAAGCGTGGTCTCCGGCGCGACGCCGCCCAGGCGGAGGTCGGCCAGATGCGGGCCCTGGCCCGCGGCGCCGATGTGGAACTGGCCGAACGGGTGAAAATCGCCTTCGCCCGCTACTATGCCGCCTGGCAGGCGGTCCATCGGACGGAGGATCTGCACAAGGCGATTCACGGCGTCGCACAGGTTGCGCGTGAACGCTATGCCCAGGGCCGCGGTGAGCAGCAGGACGTATTCCGCGCCGAGATGGACACGACCCGGGTCGCAACCGACATCGTCCGTCTCAATACCGACCTGAAAACGGCGCAGGGCCAGTTGAACGCGCTTCTGCTTCGTTCAGCGAGCGCGCCGATGGCTCCGCCCGAGCGCCTGCGCCCTCTCCCGGATCTCCGCAACCCCGACGTTGGTCGGCTCCTTGACCGCGCCCGGCAGGCCAATCCGGGGCTGGCCGCAGATGCCGCCGCAATCAGCGGAGCCGAAGCGAACCGAAAGCTCGCCGACAAGTCCTGGTACCCGGACATCACGCTGGGGGCAGGGGCCGTCCAGCGGCCGGGTTGGGGGCCACCCGGCTACCAGGCATGGGTCGGCATCAAGGTCCCGCTGCAATGGGGACTGCACGAAGGCGAGATCCGCCAGGCCGCTGCCCAGGCGCAGGCCGCTCAGGCCCAGTTGAGCGTGCGCGAGCAGCAGATCCGCGGCGATCTCGCGGAGGCGGTCGCCGGGTTCGAGGGCAGCCGACAGACGGCTGATCTCATCCGCCGCCAGTTGCTGCCTCAGGCCGAGGCGCTCGTGCGCTCCGGCGCCGCCAGTTACGCCGTGGACCGAACCGATCTCGCGAGCGTGCTGCGCAACGAGCACGACCTCACCAACATCCGCTTGCAGCTTCTCGCCGCCGAATTCGACAGCCAGCGCCAACTGGCCGCGATCGAGCGTCTGATTGGAGGTGACCTGTGAACCCCCGTCACATCGCCTGGCTGCTCGGCGTTCCCGCGCTTGCGGGGACTGCCGCGATCGGGGCGCGCTGGCTGGATGGGCGAACGACGTCCGCTATCGCCCCTGTCGTGGTCTCGCGAGCCGCCGCGCAAACGCCGCCCGCGCGGCAGCCGCTCTACTACCGCGATCCTTCCGGCGGCGCGGATTTCTCGCCCACCCCGAGGAAGGACGCGCAGGGACGCGATTATATCCCGGTTTACGACGACGCAGAGCCGCAAGCAGCGGCAGCGCCCGCCAAGGCGTCGCCAGCACCAGGCAGTCATGGCCGCATTCTCTATTACCGCGATCCAATGGGCCTGCCGGACACCTCGCCGGTGCCGAAGAAAGACGGCATGGGCATGAACTACGTGCCCGTCTACGAAGACGAAGCCAACCAGCCCGCGGGCACGGTCGCCATCAGCCCGGAGCGTGTGCAAATGCTCGGTGTCCGCACCGAAGCGGCTGGCCCGCGGACGATGACGCGAACTGTCCGCGCCGTCGGCACCGTCGCCGTGGACGAGCGGCGCCTCGCCGTGGTGGCGCCTCGTTTTGAAGGTTGGATCGAGCGCCTCTTCGTCAACGAGACCGGGCAGACCGTACGGCGCGGGCAGCCGCTGTTCCAGGTCTACAGCCCCGAATTGGCGGCAACCGCACAGGAAGCGGCGATCGCCCGCCGGGCGCAGGCCGACATGGCGCAGGCTGATTCGGGCGTGCGCGGAACCGCGACGAGCATTGCCGCGGCCGCGGGCGCCAGGTTGAGCAACTTCGGGGTCGGTTCCGGATCGGGGCGCGATTTCACACTGACTTCGCCGATGGACGGCGTGGTGCTGGAGAAAACCGCGATCCAGGGCATGCGCTTCGCTCCGGGTGACACCCTCTACCGTATCGCCGATCTCTCGAACGTCTGGCTGCTCGCCGACGTGTTCGAGCGGGACCTTGGCCAGGTGCGGCCAGGACAGGATGCCCGCATAGCCCTTACGGCTTACCCCGACCGGAAGTTCACTGGAAAGGTCACCTTCATCTACCCGACCCTGGACCCCACGACCCGCACTGGCCGGGTTCGGATCGAAATTCCAAACCCGGACCAACTGCTTAAGCCGGACATGTACGCCACTGTCGAAATCGCGACGAATGCGGCCTCGACTCAGGTGCTGGCGGTGCCGGAGTCAGCGGTGCTCGACAGCGGAACACAGCAGGCGGCCCTCGTCGAACGCTCCCCTGGTCATTACGAGCCGCGTGTCGTCGTGACCGGAGCGCGGGCCAATGGCTTCGTCGAAATCCGCAGCGGCATCAGCCCGGGTGAGAAGGTCGTGGTGGGGGCGAATTTCCTCATCGACGCGGAGAGCAATTTGCGCGCCGCTCTGCAAGCCTTCGGCGCCGCCAAACCTGCCAGCAGCGGGCAGGAGCAGGGCCGATGATCGCGCGCATCATTCGCTGGTCTGTGACGAACCGTTTTCTCGTCCTGTTGGGCACTCTCTTCATCATCGGCGCTGGCGTGTGGGCGGTGCGCAATACGCCGCTCGATGCCATCCCAGACCTCTCCGACGTGCAGGTAATCGTTTACGCTGACTATCCCGGCCAGGCGCCGCAGGTGGTCGAGGACCAGGTCACCTATCCGCTGACAACGGCGCTGCTGACGGTGCCGAAATCCAAGACGGTGCGCGGCTTTTCCTTCTTCGGCTCGTCCTTCGTCTATGTCGTGTTCGAGGATGGCACCGACCTCTACTGGGCGCGTAGCCGGGTGCTCGAATATCTCAGCCAGGCGGCGCAACGGCTGCCACCAGGCGTTACGCCGTCGCTTGGTCCCGACGCGACCGGCGTCGGCTGGGTGTACGAGTATGTCGTCACCGGAGCCCAACGCACGCTCGCCGAACTGCGTTCCATTCAGGACTGGTTCCTGCGGTTTCAGCTTTCCAGGGCCGATGGCGTGGCGGAAGTCGCCAGTCTCGGCGGCTTCGTGCAGCAATACCAGGTCGTCATCGATCCGCAGAAATTGCAGGCCTACGGCATCCCGCTGTCGAAGGTTACGGAGGCGATCCGCAACAGCAATCGAGACGTCGGCGGGCGCTCGATCGAGATGTCCGAGACCGAGTACGTCGTGCGAGGTCGCGGTTACCTGCGCGGCGTGAGCGACATCGAGCAGATCGTGCTGACCGTGGTGAACGGTGTCCCGGTCCGGCTGCATGACCTTGCCCGCGTGGAGCTCGGACCCGACGAGCGTCGCGGCATCGCCGAACTCAATGGTGAGGGCGAGGTAGTGAGCGGCATCGTATTGCAGCGAGAGGGCCAGAACGCGCTTGCCGTCATCCAAAGCGTCAAGCAACGCCTGGCGGAAGTCGCCGGAAGCTTGCCGCATGGCGTGACCGTCTCGCCGGTCTACGACCGCTCCGACCTCATCCTGCGCGCCATCGACACGCTGAAGCATACGCTGCTCGAGGAAAGCGGCATTGTCGCCCTGGTCTGCGTGGTGTTCCTGCTGCATGTGCGCAGCGCACTGGTCGCCATCGTCATGCTGCCGGTGGGCGTGCTCATCGCCATGACGCTGCTGCATCTGCTCGGTCTTACGTCGAACATCATGAGCCTGGGCGGCATCGCCATCGCGCTGGGCGCCATGGTGGACGCGGCCATCGTGATGATCGAGAACGCGCACAAGCGGCTTGAACGTGCGCCGCCCGGCGCCTCACGCATCAAGGTGCTGACCGAAGCTGCGATCGAGGTCGGCCCCGCGTTGTTCTTCAGCCTCGCCGTCATCACCGTCTCCTTCCTGCCGGTGTTCACGCTGGAGGACCAGGAAGGGCGCATGTTCCGCCCGCTCGCCTTCACGAAGACCTTCGCCATGGGCGGCGGCGCGTTGCTCTCGGTGACGCTGGTGCCGGTGCTGATGATGCTGTTCATCCGCGGCCACATCCTGCCGGAGCGCAGGAACCCGGTGAACCGGCTGCTCATCTGGCTCTATCGGCCGATTATTTCCGTCGTGCTCAGGGCCAAGACGCTGACCATCCTGCTTGCCCTCATCGTTCTTGGCGTCACGGCGTGGCCACTCGCCCACCTCGGCAGTGAGTTCATGCCAACGCTGAACGAGGGCACGTTGCTCTACATGCCCGTCACCCTGCCCGGCCTGTCCGTCACCAAGGCGGCCGAACTGCTCCAGACGCAGGACCGTATCATCCGCGGATTCCCGGAGGTGGAGAGCGTATTCGGCAAGTCCGGCCGGGCATCGACGGCGACCGACCCAGCGCCCATCGAGATGTTCGAGACCGTTATCAACCTCAAGCCGGAGACGGAGTGGCCGCCCGGTGTGACGATCGACTCCCTGATCGCCGCGATGGACGCGGCGGTGCGTATGCCGGGCGTCAGCAACGCCTGGACCATGCCGATCAAGGCGCGCATCGACATGCTCTCGACCGGTATCCGCACACCGATCGGTATCAAGGTTTACGGCCCCGACCTTGAGGGGATCGACAAGCTTTCCCGCGAAGTCGAGGCCGCGGTTCGCCACGTGCCCGGCACCACGAGCGCGTTCGCCGAGCGCATCGAGGGCGGCTACTATCTCGACATCAATCCCGATCGCACCGCGCTCGGTCGATACGGCCTGACCGTGGGCGACGTGCAGGAGGCCATCGCCACCGCGCTGGGCGGCGAGCCGGTCACCACAACGGTTGAGGGCCGTGCGCGCTACACCGTGAACGTGCGATATCCGCGGGCGCTGCGCAGCGACCCGCAGGCGATTGCAGCCCAGGTGCTGGTGCAGGCCCCGACGGGGCCAGCGATTCCCATGGGGCAACTGGCCTCCATCACGGTGCGGCGCGGGCCTCCCAGCATCCGAACCGAGAACGCACAGCTGGTGAACTACATCTACGTCGATATGCATGGACGCGACATCGGCGGCTATGTCGCCGATGCACAGCGTGCGGTGGCGAGCCAGGTTGCGATGCCGCCGGGCTACCACATCGAGTGGAGCGGCCAGTTCGAGTACATGCAGCGGGCCCAGGCAAAGCTCGCCGTCGTCGTCCCCGTCACGCTGCTGTTGATCTTCGTGCTGCTCTACATGAATTTCGGGCGGCTCACCGAGACGGCCATCGTCATGCTCTCGGTGCCATTTGCCCTGGTGGGCGGCATTTGGCTGATGTACTGGATGCACTTCAACATGAGCGTCGCGGTCGCGGTCGGATTCATCGCGCTGGCCGGGGTGGCGGCGGAGACCGGCGTCATCATGCTCATCTACCTTGTCCACGCCCTGGAAGAGGAACGCGAGCGCTGCTGCATCGAGGGGCGTGCATTAACACAGGTGGAGCTGCGCCGGGCCATCATGGAAGGCGCCGTCGAGCGCGTGCGACCGAAAATGATGACGGTCACGGCCATCATGGCTGGTTTGCTGCCGATCCTGTGGAGCACAGGCACCGGGTCGGAACTCATGCAGCGGATCGCGGTGCCGATGGTCGGCGGCATGGTGTCGTCCACCGTGCTGACACTGATCGTGATTCCGGCAATCTTCGGCTTGGTGAAGGGGTGGTCGCTGCCGCGTTCGGCACCGGTCTCCGCCCCGGTTCGGGCTCGACAGCACGCTGACGCAACGGCAGCAGAGGATTGACGCATAGTCCAGGAAGTCGCCCAGGCGGCGGTGCCTCACCCGAGGCGCCGCCCGTGCTCACACCGCTCCTGCGCACCGGATAGGCGCTGTTTATCGAGCTGCCGGTCTAGGCGCGTGGGTGCGTCCATCGACGCCCTCAACGATCGCGTACGCCGATCCTTTTAGCTCGTCGTGCAGCCCGCGCGCGACCAGCCGTCCGAGAACTGGATCTCCGCCATCATCGCTATGCAGAGCGAAGCCGGACACATCCGGCTCGTGGCCCGCGCCGGTCATGGCGCGGTGCATGGTTTTGATGATGTCGCCGCGCATGCCGAGGTCGCGCAGGCTGCGTTCGGCTTCGAGGGCGACCATCCATTCGCCCGGGCCTGCCGGCGCGGCGAGCCCCATCTTCTCCAGATGCTGGAGCCGGCCAATCATGAGGCGGCGGGTTTCGGGGC
>JARLIN010000386.1 GCA_031291715.1 Rhodopila sp.
CCTGCAGCAGACCGTGCCGATGCTGGATCGTGCGCTGCGCGCCATCCGCGACGTCACCGCCGCCGGTGGCCGCGTGCTGTTCGTCGGCACCAAGCGTGCCGCGGCCGAGCATGTCGCCGACGCCGCCAAGCGCTGCGGGCAGTACTACATCAACCATCGCTGGCTCGGCGGCACGCTGACCAACTGGAAGACCATCACCGGCTCGATCAAGCGCCTGCGCCAGATCGAAGAGCTCGTCGCCGGCGACACCCAGGGCCTGACCAAGAAGGAAGTCCTGGACATCACCCGCGACAAGGACAAGCTGGATCGCGCGCTGGGCGGCATCAAGGACATGGGCGGCCTGCCGGACATTTTGTTCATCATCGACACCAACAAGGAAAAGCTGGCGGTTGAGGAAGCGAACAAGCTGCACATCCCGGTCGTCGCCGTGCTGGACAGCAACTCCGACCCCACCGGCGTCACCTTCCCGATCCCCGGCAACGACGACGCGATCCGCGCCATCACCCTGTATTGTGACCTGGTTGCCGGCGCGGTGCTGGATGGCATCAGCGCTGAAATGGCCACCACCGGCATCGATATCGGCGCGCGGGAAGACCTGCCGGCCGAGGTGCTGGCGGACGTGGAGCCCGAAGCCACCCCCACGACCGCCTGAACCATTTTTCTCAGGAGATAAAGACATGGCCGCGATCACCGCTGCCCTGGTGAAAGACCTGCGCGAGAAGACGGGCGCAGGCATGATGGACTGCAAGAAGGCGCTGACGGAAACCGACGGCGACCTCGAAACGGCCATCGACTGGCTGCGCAAGAAGGGTCTCGCCGCCGCGGCAAAGAAGTCCGGCCGCGTCGCGGCCGAGGGCCTCGTCGCCGTCGCCTCGGCTCCGCTCAAGGCTGCGGTGGTCGAAGTCAACGCCGAAACCGACTTTGTCGCCCGCAATGAAACGTTCCAGGCCTTCGTCGAAGCCTGCGCGAAGATCGCGCTGGATGTCGGGGAAGACCTGGAAGCGATCAAGGCCGCCCCGTTCCCCGGCACCGGCCGCACCGTGGCGGAGGAGCTCACTCACCTCGTCGCCACCATCGGCGAGAACATGAATCTCCGCCGGGCCCGGGTGTTGACCGTGTCGCAGGGCGTGGTCGCGACCTACGTCCATTCGGCGCTGAAGCCGGGTCTTGGCAAAATCGGCGTCCTCGCCGCGGTTGAAGGCCCCGGCGAGATCGCGACGCTGGAAACCCTCGGCCGTCAGGTTGGGATGCACGTCGCCGCCACCCGGCCGGAAGCGCTTGATATCGACGCCGTCGATCCGGCCGCGCTGGAACGCGAGCGTGCGGTGCTCAGCGAGCAGGCGCGCGCATCTGGCAAGCCTGAGAACATCATCGAGAAGATGGTCGATGGCCGCGTCCGCAAGTACTACGAGGAAGTGGTGCTGCTGGAGCAGGTGTGGGTGCATGACGGCGAGAGCCGCGTGCGCGCCGTGGTCAAGAAGGCCGGCGTCACCCTGACCGGCTTCGTCCGCTTCCAGTTGGGCGAAGGCATCGAGAAGCCGAAGGAAGACTTCGCCGCCGAAGTGGCCGCCACGGCGGGCGTCTGACCAATCGGCGACTTGTTCGGAACGGGCGGTGCCACTACGGTGCCGCCCGTTCTTCATAACCCGGCGGGAGGCGCATGACACAGGCAGCGATCTACAAGCGTGTTCTGCTGAAACTGTCCGGGGAAGCGCTCATGGGCCGGCAGGAGTACGGTCTCGACAGCGACACGGTCGGCGCCATCGCCAACGACATCAAGGCAGTCGTTGCCATGGGCGTGCAGGTCTCCGTCGTAATCGGCGGCGGCAATATTTTTCGTGGCGTGTCCGGCGCCGCCACCGGCATGGACCGCGCCCAAGCTGACTACATGGGCATGCTCGCGACGGTGATGAACGCGCTCGCCGTGCAAGCCGCGTTGGAAAAGCGCAACGTCGCGACCCGGGTGCAGTCGGCCATCCCGATGGCCTCGGTCTGTGAGCCGTATATCCGCCGCCGCGCGGAACGGCACATGGAAAAGGGCAGGGTGGTGGTGTTCGCCGCCGGGACCGGAAACCCCTTTTTCACTACCGACACCGCGGCGGCATTGCGGGCTGCTGAAATGAAGTGCGACGCGCTGCTGAAAGGCACGCAGGTGGATGGGGTCTATACCGCCGACCCGCGCAAGGTTCTGAACGCGACGCGCTACGATCAACTCACCTATCTCGACGTGCTGGCAAACGACCTGGCGGTCATGGATGCCGCCGCGATCAGCCTGGCGCGGGAAAATCACCTGCCGATCATTGTCTTCAATATCCACGCGCCCGGTGCCTTCGCACAGGTCATGCGGGGCGAGGGCGCGTTCACCCGGATCATCGAGAACTAAGGGAGTTGGGAGGCACCGTCATGGCCACCGCGGACCTGAACAGCCTGAAACTGGACCTGACCCGCCGCATGGACGGCGCGATGGAAACCCTCCGGCGCGAATTCGCCGGCTTGCGCACCGGCCGAGCCCACCCGGGCCTGCTGGAGCCGGTGAAAGTGGTCGCGTACGGGACCGAAATGCCACTTAACCAGGTCGGCACCGTCGGCACGCCCGAACCGCGCATGCTGACCGTGCAGGTCTGGGATAAGTCCATGGTCTCGGCCGTCGAGAAAGCGATCCGCGACTCCGGCCTCGGCCTCAACCCGGCCGCCGACGGTATGCTGGTCCGGGTGCCGATCCCGCAGCTCACCACCGAACGGCGCAATGAACTCGCCAAGATGGCGCATAAATACGCTGAAGGTGCCAAGGTGGCGGTACGCGGCGTCCGCCGCGATGGCATGGAGCAGATCAAAGGGCACGAAAAAAAGCACGAGATCGGCGAGGACCTGGCCAAGAACTGGTCCGACGAGGTGCAAAAACTCACCGACCAATTCATTAAAAAGGTGGACGAAGCGCTCGTGGATAAGGAAAAAGACATCAGGCAGGTCTAAAGTGGGTCAAGAAACAGGATGCCGGTCATCACCAAGCGGGTCACGGAGGCGTTCCGCAAACCGTCATCCGTAGCACCCTCGGGCCTCGCTTCGGAGAACATCGTGTCATCAGCCATCGCGGCGTCCCCGAACGTCGCCGCGGGCGTCTCTCCCAACGACGTCGCCGCGGCCGGCCAGATCGTCCCCGCCCACGTCGCCATCATCATGGACGGCAACGGCCGTTGGGCGAAATCGCGCGGCCTGCCGCGCATCGCCGGGCATCGGGAAGGCTCCCGTGCCGTCCGGCGGACGGTCGAAGCAGCGATCAGATCCGGTGTGTCATGGCTGACCATCTACGCTTTCAGCAGTGAGAACTGGCGCCGCCCGGTCAGCGAGGTCCTGGACCTGACCGGCCTGTTGCGCCGCTACCTGAAGTCCGAGGTCGCCGAACTCAAGCAAAATGGTGTGCGCCTGCGCTTCATAGGTGACCGCTGCCGGTTCGATCCCGACATCCAGAGCGATCTGGAAGTGGCGGAGCGTGACACAGCGACGAATTCCAGGTTGAACCTCACCATCGCGCTGTCCTATGGCGCTCGGGCCGAGATCGCCGCGGCAGCGCGGGCCGCCGTGGAAGCAGTGCGCGCCGGATGCCTGGATGCCGAGGCGCTGGGTGAGGACACGTTCGCTCGCTTCCTCGCGACGGCCGGCATGCCCGATCCCGACCTGATCATCCGCACCTCCGGGGAGCAGCGGCTTTCCAACTTCCTGCTTTGGCAGGCCGCTTACGCTGAATTGGTGTTTCTCGACGTGCTCTGGCCGGATTTCGACCAGACGTATTTCGATGCGGCGCTTGTGGAGTTTTCGCGGCGGGAACGGCGATTCGGCGCTCGCGGGGGCTAAGCCGACGCCCGCCGACCCATCCATGCGAATTCCCTCGGTTCCGACTGCCGAGAGCCGGAAATCGGCCCGTTGGGGCGACCTTAGGCTGCGGGTTCTATCTGCCGCGGTGTTGGCGCCGCTCGCGCTGGGCTGTATCTGGCTCGGCGGAGTTGCCTTCGCCGGACTGGTCGCGTTGATCACGGTCGGCCTGGCTTTCGAATGGCTGGGCCTGTGCGGGCAGCGTGAGTCGCCGCTCGCGGTGCTGCTCTTCGCCGCTTTGCCGCTGGCTGTGGCACTGACCTTCCTGGGCTCCGCGACCGGCGCCATCGGTTTGTTGGCGGTCGCCACCGTCGCGGGAACCGCCCTCACGCGCGGCATCGGCCCCGCTCGGCCGCTCGCCTTCGGTATCCCTTATCTGGGTCTGGGCGCGGTTGCGCTGGTGTGGCTGCGACAACCGCCGGAGAGTGGTGGCGTCAATGTGATCGTGCTGCTGCTGGTGGTGTGGGGGAGCGATATCGGTGCTTACCTCGCGGGTCGCGCTATTGGCGGCCCGCGCCTGGCCCCGGCGATTTCCCCCGGTAAGACCTGGTCTGGCGCGGTTGGCGGCCTTGTCGCGGCGGCCGCCGTCGGTTCCGCCTCGGCGGTGATTCTGGGGCATGGGGCGGCAGTTTGGCGACCAATCGCCTTTGCTATGCTGATTGGTTGTATTAGTCAGGCAGGGGATCTTTTCGAGAGCCTGCTGAAACGCCACTTCGGCGTAAAGGATTCTGGCGCTTTGATACCTGGCCACGGCGGCCTTCTGGATCGGCTGGATGCGTTACTGGCCGCGGCCCCAACTGGGGCACTTTTGGCGCTTGTCCTCGGACGTGGAGTATTTCTTTGGGAATGAACGTCGCTCACCTTTCTTCTACCCAGCAGACGGGGGCGCGGTCGGTCACCGTCCTCGGCAGCACCGGTAGCGTGGGAACCCAGACGGTCGAATTGCTGGCGGCTGACCCGGACCATTTCCAGGTACGGGCGCTGGTGGCCGGCCGCAACGCGGCGTTACTGGCCAAACAGGCAATCGCGTTAGGCGCCGAGATCGCCGTGGTCGCCGATCCCGCCGCATATTCGGCGCTGCGCGAGGCATTGGCCGGAACCGGGATCGAAGTCGCCGCGGGCGCCGAAGCGGTCGTCCAGGCAGCCGCGCTGGAAGCGGACTGGACAATGGCGGCGATTACCGGCGCCGCGGGCCTTGCCCCCACGCTCGCCGCGATCCGGCGCGGTGCCTATGTGGGCCTGGCCAACAAAGAGGCGCTGGTCTGCGCCGGTGACGTGATGCTGCGCGCGGTACGCGAAGCCGGTGCGACGTTGTTGCCGGTCGATTCCGAGCACAATGCCATTTTCCAGTCACTCGCCGATGGCAACCATGGCGCGGTGGAAAAGATCGTGCTGACTGCGTCCGGTGGTCCGTTCCGTATGTCCAGCCTGGAGGAGATGGCTCGCGCCACACCCGAGGCCGCGTTGCGCCACCCGGTCTGGTCCATGGGCGCCAAGATCAGCATCGATTCCGCGACCATGATGAACAAGGGGTTGGAGCTGATAGAGGCCGCCCGCCTGTTCGACCTGGACGAAACCGCGATCGACGTCCTGGTGCATCCCCAATCCGTCATCCACGGTATGGTTTATTACCATGATGGCTCCGTCCTCGCGCAGCTTGGCTCCCCGGACATGCGCATCCCGATCGCCCATACGCTCGCCTGGCCGCGACGCATGGCGACGGCATCGCGCCGGTTGGACCTGGCCGCGATAAGCCGCCTGGAATTCGCCGCGCCCGATCTTGTCAGGTTCCCGGCCCTCCGCCTCGCGAGAGAAGTGTTGCAAGCCGGCGCCGGAACCCCCACCATTCTGAACGCGGCGAATGAGGTTGCCGTCGAGGCTTTCCTGCAAAGGCGTATCGGTTTCCTCGATATAGCCGAGACCGTCGGGCGTGTGCTCCAACATCTGGGCACACCGAAGGCGGACACGTTGGACGACGTGGTCGCCCTCGACGCAATCGCACGCCGGACTGCCAATGACGTGATGCCCGCCCGCGCCGCATGATGACCCTGACCCGAAAGCCAAAACCGTGCTGAAGGCTTTTTCCAATCCCGCCGACTTCGTTGTCGTGCTCATTCAGAGGCTCGTGGACCTTGTAGGTCCATTTTCCACGTTCCTCCGCAGCGCCGCGGCATTCGTTGTCGTCCTCGGCGTACTCGTTTTCGTGCACGAGTTCGGTCACTATCTGGCGGCCCGTTGGCGCGGCGTCCGGGTAGAGGCTTTTTCGATCGGATTCGGCCGGGCGATTACCTCCTGGACCGACCGCCGCGGCACCGTCTGGAAGTTGTCGTGGCTCCCGCTGGGCGGCTACGTGAAGCTGCACGGTCAGGAACGTCCCCAGGACGTGCCGGATGAAGTTCGGGCGAAATGGGTTCCCGGCGAGACTTTTCACGACAAACCAGTGCTGTCCCGTGCGATCATCGTCGCGGCGGGCCCGATCGCCAACTTCGTGCTGGCGATGGTGGCGTTCGCCGTGCTGTTCATCGCCATCGGCCAACCGGTCACCCTGCCGGTCGTTGGTGACGTGCTGCCGAACAGCGCCGCTGCCCGTGCTGGCCTGATGGTAAATGACCGGATCGTCTCGATCGGGGGCCAAACGATCGCCACGTTCGAGGATCTGCAACACATCATCACCATCCACCCCGCCGAAACACTGTCGATGACGATCAAGCGCGATGGTGCCGACCGGCAGGTTGCGGTGACCACCGACGCGCGCGAGTCCGGCGGCCAGCAGGTCGGGCTGCTGGGAGTTCGGGGCGGCGCGGTTGAATATCGGCCGGTGAGCGTGCCAGGCGCGCTGTGGGGTGGCGTGCGGCAGACATGGTTGATCACCGAGGAGACCTTCAGCGGCCTCGCCCAAATGATCGGCGGTACCCGGGGCACCGATGACCTCGGCGGCCCGCTGCGCATCGCTCAGCTTTCCGGGCAGGTCGCCCAGCTTGGCGTCGCCAGCCTGATTTCGTTCATCGCGGTGTTGTCCGTGAATCTCGGGTTGATCAACCTGTTTCCGGTCCCCGTGCTCGATGGCGGGCATCTGCTCTTTTATCTGGCCGAAGCGCTGCGCGGGCGGCCGTTGCCACAACGGGCACAGGAATATGGGTTCCGCGCGGGCCTCGCTTTTCTTGCCTGTCTGTTCGTCTTCGCGACATGGAACGACCTGACTCATCTTGGCTTGTTCCGCTGGGTCGCCGGCCTGATCGGCTGAACGCCCCGAGTCGCGACCTCGGCCGAAAGGTTTCGCCGCCGGTGCGGTGAAACATGCGGATATGGCAAGAAAAACAATTTTTCAAAACAAAGGCTTATACGAACTGTGACAGATCGGTCGTAGGCGAACGCCGCTACTAGCATCTGTGACGACCCATCGCTATGGTGCGCCGCGTGTGCAAAGCACCGCCTGTTGAAGTCCGCTTTTCTTAATCGCGCGTGCCGTTGGGGAGACCAGCCTGTTGTTGACGATCCGTGCTGTGCGGTTTGTCGCCGCCTGCCTGATGCCATTGCTGGTCATCGGAAGTGCTGCCGCTCAAAATCCGCCCCCCGCCCGGCCTCCGGCCCCCCGGACGCCTGTGCCCCGGCCGACACCGGCTTCCACCGCCGGCGTCATCGCGTCGATCAAGGTGGAGGGCAATCAGCGGATCGAGGACGGCACCATCCGTTCCTACTTGCTGGTGCAGCCGGGTGACCGGTTCGACCAGGATCGGCTGGATCGCAGTCTAAAGACGCTCTACGCGACGGGGCTGTTCCAGGACGTCCGGCTCGGCCGCGTTGGCGACACGCTGGTCGTAAGGGTGGTGGAAAACCCGATCGTAAACCGCGTGGCATTCGAGGGGAACCACAAGCTCAGCGACGACCAGCTGCGGCCGGAGATGCAGTTGCGGCCCCGTTCCGTGTTCACGCCGGCGCTGGCGGAAACCGACCGGCAACATATCCTCGATATGTATGCCAAGCGCGGTTACTACGACGCCAATGTCGAGCCGAAGATCATTCACCTGGACCAGAACCGCGTCGATGTCGTGTTTCAGATCAATGACGGCTCGGCCACACTGATCAGCAAGATCGTGGTGAATGGCAACAAGGCGTTTAGCGAGGACCGGCTGACGGAAGTCATCACGAGCCGCGAATCGCGCTGGTGGCGTTTCCTTTCTACCTCCGATCAGTATGATCCGGAGCGGTTGGCATACGACAAGGAGTTGCTGCGCCGGTTCTATCTGAAGAACGGGTATGCCGACATCCAAATCGTCGATGCGAGTGCGGAGTTGTCGCCTGACCGCAAGGGGTTCTTCCTGTCCTTCACCGTAAACGAGGGGGCGCGGTACAAGGTCGGCAAAGTCACCATCAATTCGCAGCTTCGCAACCTCAGCGGCGTCGACCTGCGTCCGCAGCTGCAGTTGACCGAAGGGGACTGGTATGATGGTGACGCGGTGGGCCGGTCCGCCGATCTGATCGAGGAAGCGGTCCATAACCGAGGCTATGCGTTCGTCGAGGTCAAGCCGCGGGTCACCCGCGATGTCGAGAAGCATACGGTCGATCTGACATTCGACGTCGGCGAGGGGCCGCGCGTCTATGTGGAGCGCATCGACATTGTCGGCAACACGCGCACCAAAGATAAGGTGATCCGCCGCGAATTCCGTTTGGCCGAGGGCGACCCGTACAGTGCTGAAGCCGTTCGGCGCTCCAAAACCCGGTTGACCGACCTTGGCTATTTCCAGTCGGTCGATATCGCGACCAATCCGGGCTCGACCCCGGACAAGGCGGTGCTCGCGACCAATATCTCGGAAAAAGCGACCGGCGAACTCTCTTTCGGTGGCGGCTATTCCACCGACGCCGGCGCGCTGGTCGATATCGGCCTGTCGGAGCGCAACCTGGTTGGAACCGGCGTTAACGCCAGCATCAACGGCGTGCTGGCGCAGAAGCGCAGCTCCGTCAACGCATCCATCACCGATCCGTATTTCCTGGATCGCAATCTCATTGCCGGCGCCGACATCTTTCTTATCCAGACCGACTATCTGGGCACCGAGCCGTATGACGAGCGGCGGGCAGGTTTCTCCCTCCGCCTCGGCTACGAGTTCAACGAACATCTGCGGCAGGTGTGGAGCTACTCGCTGGTCGATCGTGATGTGTACAACGTTTACTCGGGTGCGAGTCCATTCATCCTGAATGAGGCCGGCACGACCTTGCTGTCGCAGGTCAGTCAGGTACTGACGCTCGATTTCCGCGACAGCAAGGTCTATCCGCATTCGGGCTATATCGTAGAGCTCGGCACCGATTATGCGGGCCTTGGCGGCGATGCGCGGTTCCTCCGTGGCAACATCAACACCGCCTATTACATTCCCTTGGAACGCGTGTTCGGCAATCCGGATTGGGGCATCAAACTCGGGGCGAGCACCGGCTACATGGATCTGCTGCCGGGTGGCCGAGAGGAAATCATCGACCGCTTCTTCCTGGGTGGCGACAATTTGCGCGGCTTCCAGACGGGCGGTGCCGGTCCACATGACACCGTCTCCGGCGATCCGCTTGGCGGCCGCTTCATCTGGACCCAGACGACCGAACTGCGCTTTCCGCTGCCGGTGTCGCCTGATCTGGGCCTGAGCGGCCGGGCGTTCGTGGACGTGGGTGGGCTGACCCAGGCGTCGTTCAGGAGTTCCAGCGCTTGCCAAAGCAGCGCCAACGTGAGCTGCGAGATATCTCAATCAGCCACGCCGCGCCTGGGCGCGGGTGTCGGCATCTCCTGGCGCACCGCGTTTGGTTTGATAAATGTTGACTTGGCGCCGTTTGTGATCAAGCAACCAGGCGATCAGACGCAAATCTTCCGATTTGGTTTCGGCACGAGGTTCTAGTGATTCAGCATTGCATCAAGGGTGCCGGCGCGGTCGTCGCGCTGGCAGTGATTCTTCAATCCTCATCAGGCCTCGCCCAGCAGGCGCAGAGCGGCGAATGGTTTGTGCCTGGGCAGTCGCGTCCGGCCGCCGCGCCGCCGGCGTCAAAGCCGGCACCGAGGCCGGCTGCCGCACCGGCCGGTACTCCAACGGCGCTGCCGCTGTCCGGCGAGGCAGGTGGCGAGCAGGCGGGTGGCCCGCAGCAGCCGCTTCCGGTTCAGCTTCCTCCGGCGCCGGAAATCCCGCCGATCCCGAAGGGCCAGGCTACGCCGGCCGCCATCATCGGGATTCTGTCGGTTCCAGATGTGCTGCGGGTTTCAACTGCCTATCAGGCCGCGTACAAGGAATTGAACGCCCGCGGCCAGAAGCTGAACGAGGACGCGCAGAAGGAGCAGGTCGCGTTGCGCGATCTGGGACAGACGTTCGCAACCGAGCGCGCCAAGATGTCGCCGGAACAGATCCGCACCAAGGAAAAGGAAATCCAGGAGCGGGCGACCGAGGCCCAGCGCCGATTCGGAGAGCGTAACCGGATCATCCAGGAAGCCGGCCAGTACGTCATGATGCAGATCAACCGCACCATGGAGCAGGTGGCCCAGCAGGTCGCTTTGTCCCGCGGCATCAACCTGGTGCTCAACCGTGCGCAAATCCTTGGCACGACGGCTGATTTCGACCTGACTCCGGCGGTCGCCGACGTGCTGAACAAGGCGCTCCCCAGCGTCGTCGTGCCGCCGGACGGCATATCCCCGTTGGCGATGGCCCCGCCCGCCACACCCGCGTCTGAAGCGAAACCGGCGACGGCCGCGGCGGCGACCTCGGCGGCCAAGCCGCCTCAGAAGCACTAACCCATGACGCCCGGCGTGGACCGCTCGGCGTTAGCGGGCGATCCCCGCTTCTTTCGACGCGTTGGCCCTCATACTCTGGCGGCGGTTGTCGATGCGGCAGGGGCCGATGCCCCCCCGCGTCGGCTGATGCTGCATCGTATCGCTCCTCTGGCCGTCGCGACCGGGGAAGACGTCAGCTTCTGCCTGAACAACCGGAAGTACCTGCCGGCGCTCGCCGCCACGCAGGCCGCGGCGGTCGTCGTCCATCCGGATATGCAGGATCGGGTGCCTGAGACCGCCGTGGCGATCGTCGCATCCGATCCACTGGTCGCCTGGTCGAAAGTGGCGGCGCTGTTCCATCCGCAGCCGCCAGTTAAGCCCGGCATCCATCCATCCGCCATCATCGCCGCTTCCGCGCGTATCGATCCCTCGGTCGAGATCGGCCCGCTGGTTGTGATCGGAGAGAATGTGGTGATCGGGCCGCGCTGCCGGATCGCCGCCATGGTGGTGATCGGCGATAGTGTGGAAATCGGCCGTGATGTGCGGATTGGCCCGCATGCTTCCCTGACGCATACGCTGATCGGCGACCGGGTCTATATCTATCCCGGCGCCCGCATCGGCCAGGATGGCTTCGGATTCGCCATGACGCCGGAAGGGTTTCACACCATCCCGCAAGTTGGCCGCGTGCTGATCGAGGACGATGTCGAGATCGGTGCCAACACCACGGTGGACCGCGGCACGCTGGAAGACACAATCATCGGCGCCGGCACCCGGATCGATAATCTGGTGCAGATCGGACACAACGTCCGCATTGGCCGAGCCTGCGTCCTGGTCGCTCAGGTAGGCATTTCCGGCTCTACCGTCCTGGAGGATCATGTTGTGCTGGCCGGGCAGGCGGGCCTCGCCGGCCATCTGAGGATCGGCGCCGGGACGCGTGTCGGCGGGCAGTCTGGGGTCATGGCCGACCTGCCGCCGCGATCCGAGGTTATCGGCTCGCCCGCTCAGCCGGTGAAGACATTTTTCAAGGAAATCGCGACGATCAGGCGCTGGATTCGCAGAGGCAGCATACCCGGCCAATGCGATAGACCCGACGCGACCCCGAACAGAGACGTGGATTGAATATTATGGACGAGACAGCAGCCCCTGGCGTCGAAGCAACGGGCAAGACCATCGAGCTGATCGATATTCATCGGATCATGCACGATATTCCGCACCGCTATCCGTTCCTGCTGCTGGATCGGGTGGTTGATGTCGTGCTGAACACCTCGGCTGTCGGGGTCAAGAACGTCTCGGTCAACGAAAACTTCTTCGCTGGCCATTTTCCCAACCATCCGGTCATGCCGGGCGTACTGATCATCGAAAGCATGGCGCAGACGGCGGCCGTTCTGGTGGTGGAGACGCTTGGACCCGACGCGGCCGGCAAGGTGGTCTATTTCATGTCGATCGAGGGCGCGAAGTTCCGCCGCCCGGTGGTGCCGGGCGATCAGGTGCGCATCCACGTGGTCAAGCAACGCAACCGGGGCAATGTCTGGAAGTTCCACGGGATCGCCAAGGTGGATGGCGTTTCGGTCGCGGAAGCGACCTTCGCCGCGATGATCATGGATCGCGCGCCGCCAGTTTGATCCGCATCTGCCTTAGTAACGCCAAAATGCTAGATGAAACAGAGCGTTACAGGGCAGAACCGGAAACATCGGGCAACAATGATTGAATTGGTGGCCGCGGCCACCGCCCATAGTTTGGCCGCGATCCGGCTGCAGAGATTGGCGCCTCGGAACGGAACACCATGGATTCGATGACGGATATCAACCTGTACACGACTGATCGCGCTCGGATTCACCCGACCGCGATCGTGGCGCATGGTGCCGAAGTCGGCCCTGGCGTCCAAATCGGCCCGTTCTGCACGGTGGGGCCGAACGTCGTCATCGAAGCCGGCGCCAAACTGGTTTCGCATGTGGTGGTGGAAGGGCACACAAGGATCGGTGAAGGCGCTCAGCTATTCCCATTCTGCACGGTGGGGCTGCCGCCACAGGATTTCAAATACAAAGGCGAGCCTACCCGGTGTGAGATCGGCGCGCGCACCTTGGTGCGGGAGCATTGTACCATCCACCGTGGCACGGTGACCGGCACGGGCACCACCAGGGTCGGCAACGATTGCATGCTGATGGCGGTGGTCCATGTCGCGCATGACTGCACTCTGGGCAACAACGTCATCGTGGCCAACAACGCGGTGATGGGCGGCCATGTCAGCATCGCCGACCACGCGGTGATCGGCGGCGCGGCGGCCATCCACCAGTTCGTGCGTATCGGTCGCGCGGCGATGATCGGCGGCGTTTCCGGGGTGGAAGCGGATGTGATCCCGTTCGGCAGCGTCATCGGTAACCGTGCGCGTCTGGCCGGCCTGAACGTCATCGGCTTGAAGCGGCGTGGCTTCGACAAGGCGGCGATTCATCGTCTGCACATCGCGTTCCGCGCGCTGTACAGCAAGGAAGGCGTCTTCGCCCAGCGACTGGAAGCGATGCGCGCGCGCTTCGGCGACGATCCGCTGGTCGCCGAGGTGCTGGAATTTATCGACACGCCCAGCCATCGCGGACTGATTCGCGGGGAGTAATCCCGGCCATCCGCCCCCAGCCATCCGCCCCCGACCGGCCGTGCGCGGATGGCTATGACGACCAGAGCCCAGTGCCGGCGGTGGAAATCCCGTGGCCTTGCCGCCCCGGCTCCCCGCTGCGATCTTCTGCGTGAGGAAATCGCCAGGAGAGCGTCATGAGCGACACATTGCCCACCGCCACGCGGGTGTCAGACCCTGGCATCCGAGCCTTGTACCGGCTGGAAAACCGCTGGCAGGCCTGGCTGGACGTCGAAGTGGCCCTGGCCCGCGCGCAGGCTGAACTCGGGATCATTCCCGCAGCCGCCGCCGAGGCCATCGCTCAGGCCGCCCGGCTTGAGAAAATGGATCGTGCCCGCATCGACGAGGGCTTCGCCCGCACCGGCCACACCATCGTCCCCCTGGTTTGGGAACTCGGCCGCGTCGTCGGCGATCCGCATGGCGGCTGGGTCCATTGGGGCGCGACGACGCAGAACATCACCCAGACCGGCGACCTGCTGGTGCTGCGGCAGGCGCATCAGGTCTTCCTGCGCCAGATCGGCGAAATCCTGTCCGCGATGGCCGATCTCGCCGATCGTGGCGCCGAGATGCCGATCGCCGGCCGCACCCATGGGCAGCACGCGGTTCCCGCCACCTTCGGCTACAAGGTCGCCGTCTGGATCGACGAGCTGATCCGCCACGCGGAACGCTTCCGCCAGGCCGCGCCACGGCTGTTCGTTGCGATGCTGGGGGGCGGGGCAGGGACCTATGCCTCTCTCGGGAAGAACGGCCCGCCTGTGCAGCAGGGGATCGGCCGGCTGCTGGGGTTCGGCTCGATGACAGTGCCGTCCCGAGCCATCGGCGACCACCTGGCGGAAAACGTCATGCTGCTGGGCCTGCTCGCGGCCATATGTGGCAAGATCGGGCGCGAGATCTACACCCTGATGAAGACCGAGTTCGGCGAGGTCGAGGAACCCGTCCCACCCGGCACCGTCGGCAGCTCCACGATGCCGCAGAAGCGGAATCCCAAACTGTGTCAGGACATCATCGCCGCCGCCGCCGAAATCCGCTCCCAGGTGCCGTTGGCGCTGGAGGCGATGACGACCGAGCACGAGGCCGACCGCACCACCAGCCTGATGATGGACACGGCGGAATCCCGCGCCTGCATCGCCACCGGCGACATGCTGAGCCGGCTGGCGGAAGTCATGCGCGGCCTGCGCCTGGACCCGGCGCGGATGCGCGCCAACCTGGACCTCGGCGGCGGACTGATCATGGCCGAAGCGGTCATGCTGGATCTGGGCGCCGCGATCGGCCGTCAACATGCGCATGACGCGGTGTATGACGCCGCGCAGGACGCGTTCGTGCAAGGCAAGTCGTTTGGGGAGCTGCTGGCCGCCGATACACGTGTCACGGCACATATGACGCCGGAGCAGATACGGGGCCTGCTCGACCCGACCGCCTATACTGGGCTATGTGCGGATATGGCCCGCGATGGCGCCACAAGGGCGCGTGCGGCCGCGACGGAGTTGCTGAGATGACGGAATTGGATGTCGATCACCTGCGGTCCTGGATCGGCAAGCAGGAAACGTTGCATGATCAGGTCACGCGCTTTCCGATCGCCGCTCTGTCGGCGACGCTGGACCGCGACGACCCGGCGCCGCAAGCCGGCGATCCGCTGCCGCCGCTGTGGCACTGGCTTTACTTCCTCCCCACCGCTCGGCAATCCATTCTGGGACCGGACGGACATCCCGCGCGCGGCGGCTTCCTGCCCCCGGTGCCGCTGCCGCGCCGCATGTGGGCCGGCGGTCGTTTCACCTTCCATCAGCCGCTGCGGGTGGATGAGGCGATCACCCGCGTTTCCACCGTGCAGGACGTCACCATCAAGCACGGCCGCAACGGCGCGCTGTGCTTTGTGCTGGTGAAGCACGAGGTCGCCGGTCAGAACGGCCTGGCGTTGGTCGAGGAGCACGACATCGTCTATCGCGACATGCCGCAGCCAGGTGAAACGCCGGCGGCACCGCGCCCGGTGCGGACGGATGATACGTGGCAACGCGAGATCCATCCCAGCGATCCGCTGCTGTTTCGTTACTCGGCGCTGACGTTCAACAGCCATCGGATTCATTACGATCGGCGTTACGTGACGGAAGTCGAGGGCTATCCGGGGTTGATCGTCCACGGCCCGCTCATCGCGACGCTGCTGATCGACCTGTTGCGGCGGAACACGAGCCAGACGGTTACTGCGTTCAAGTTCCGGGCGGTCAGCCCGCTGTTCGATATCGCGCCGTTCTCGGTGCATGGGGCCCCGGATGGCAAGGGTGGGACAGCGTTGTGGGCACGCAATGCGAGCGGGCATCTGGCGATGGAGGCGGAGGCGGGGTTCTAGCCGCCTGTCTCCCCATCGTCGATGATCTGGCCGCGCCCAACATGTTGCTGAAGTATTCGCGCTTCCAGCAAGGACGCTCATCGTCAACTCTGTGCGGAGCTGCCACGTCCCACGTCGCGGGCAGCCCGGCGCTTCGGTTGTTGCGCTCAAACAGGGAAGGAAGACTACAGCGCCTGCCGAAAGGTCAGGTTGTAGCGAACGGCGCCGGTGAGGGGATGTTCGCCGTCCCGCAAGGTGTCGACGCCGTGATACGTCATCCGTGCCGGCCCGCCCCAGACCACCACGTCACCGTGACTGAGGTGCACGCGGCGAGGCCGGTCTGACCGGGCCAGACTGCCCCATAAAAACGTCGCTGGCAGGCCGAGCGATACCGAGACGATGGGTGCGTCGAAGTCCCGCTCGTTCTTGTCCTGATGCAGGGTCAACCGGGCGCCCGGAACGTAGCGGTTGATGAGACAGGCATCGGGCGCGAATGCGGGAAATCCAGCTTTGGCGGCTGCGCGAGTGGCGAGCTCGGCGAAGACGATGGGAATGGCGGGCCAGCGCCGGCCGCTCTCGGGATCGACGGCATCGTAGCGGTAGCCGCGGCGGTCGGTGACCCATCCGGCGTCGCCGCAATTGGTCATGGCCACCGACATGGTGAAGCCACCTGGTGTGACCATGTGGCGAAACGGCGAAACCTTGAGAACGTCGGCAAGGGCGGCAAGGAGGGCGCGATCCGCCGTCTTGGCGAACGCGCTTAGCAAGACCGCTCCCGGCCCAAGTGCAACGTCCCGGGCCGGGAGGTCCTGGAACAGGTCCAGCGGTGTGGACTCACTCGACATCGTGGAAAATGACTCCGAGCGTGTGACGATGGCCCGACCGCACATTGCTGACGCCATGGCGCAGGTTCAGGCGGTGCTCCCCGCGGGAGCCCTGCACGGGACGGCTGTTGACTGCAATTATCATCTTTCCCGTATCGGAGCAGCAGCGGCGTCGGATGCGTCTGTCCGGCCTGATGGCAACCCACGATGAAAGCGCCGTGATCGGCGGGAAAGCGAACGTCCATTCCCATCCGCTCGTGTCATCGGCTGGCCGGTGACACGTTGCTCATGCCACACCCTCCAGGTTGATGAGCCGGCGCTTGCGATGCACACCCCAGCGATAACCCGAGATCGACCCGTCTGATTTCACCACGCGGTGACATGGGACCGCCACCGCAAGCCGGTTGGCCGCACAAGCCGAACCCACCTCCTGGGCCGTGGCCGGTACGGGAGCGCCTTGGCAAGAGCGCCATAGGTGCGCGTTTCGCCCGACGGGATCGCGCGCAATGCCGCCCACACGGCCAGCTCCAATTCCGAGCCGCGCAGATCGAGCGGGAGGTCCAGTCCACAATGCGGTGCATCGACGAGTGCGACGACTTTTGCGATCGTCTCGGCGAGACCAGCTTCATCCTCGATCAGCTGCACGTCGGCAAAGGCACCGCGCAGTTCGCGCTGAAGCTTCTGCCGATCGTTACCAAGTAGAATCGCGGCAACGCCCCGGTTGGTCAGTGCTACCAGCACAAGCCCCATTTTGGACTCACCATATCCGAAGCGTAGCATCTCGGCCTTCAAGTCTTGATTTATCGTGTTCATGGTACGTTCCTTTTCATTAACTGAAATCAGCATAGACTTCGAGAGCCGACGCCACACTCCGACTCTTGCTTTCAAATCAAAGAACGGTGCCGGACGCCACGCACGACGCGCCGATCGGTGCCGCCGTGGTATTGCGTGGCCGGGTGGCGACGATGACAAGGGCCCATCGCCAGCTTTCGTGGGTCTCCCCAGCCGATCCTGGCCGCGAGCCGGGCCTCTTGACCGCAGCCGACGGCGCCCCGGCCAGGGTGCATCGCCGGTATGGGATTACAATACGACGAAGAAACGGCACCCTCCAGCCAGGCGAACGGCTGCGGTTGCGCATGCCTCGGTGCTACGTGTTCGTGCGCCGCAACACCAACCGCTCGCGGCCGCAGGAAATGGCGGCGTGGAAGCCGCATCCGCTCGCTGACATTGATTGGCAGCGGCGGCCTGGGTCTGCCAACTCGTTCCGCCGAATTGGTAAAAGCGCGCCACAGGACAGGCCACGAACAGGTCGTGGCGCGTCTTGCGAACCTGTTGCGCATGATGCTGGCCGAGGCCGCCAACGTTGGTGCCCTGGCGTTGGAGATTCAGGGGCAGACTCGAAGCGGGCACACCTCAACAATGGATACATGTGGGTGTCTCTGATGCTGCATGAGGCATTGCCACGTGTATTGACACGTGCATGGCCCCTGGGGGGCTCGAGATGCCTGGTTGCGCGATTATTGATAAAAGACAAACAGTTTGGGGTGGGTGGGTCATCGCCTATGTGGATATCGGGGCAAGTGTCGAGTTTTCGCACGGCAGGAATGCAAAGGTAATGCAAAGGCAAGGATTCCGCCCCTGAACGAGACTGGGCACGACTCTGCACCCAATTCCCGTCTGTTGATCTGTATCGTCGCCGCCACAGCTGGCCTATACGATCACTCCATCCGGCGCCCAACCGGATACCGCACGACCGATCACCGACAAGGGCCAGCCCCATGAGCATCGCATCTCTCAAAAGCAACAAAATCCCCGCAACCCTGATCCCCGGCGACGGAATCGGACCCGAAATAGTTGACGCTGTCATCCAGGTACTCGAAGCCCTTGGCGCCCCGTTCGATTGGGACCTGCAACAGGGCGGCATGGCCGGAATCGCGTCTGGTGGTGACCCACTGCCTCAGGCGACTCTGGACAGCATCCGGCGTAACAAGCTGGCGTTGAAGGGCCCGCTGACCACGCCGGTGGGCGGGGGCTTCCGCTCGGTCAACGTCCGCCTGCGCGAGGAATTTCAGCTTTACGCCAACCTCCGGCCCGCTCATACGCTGGTGCCTGGCGGCCGGTTCGACAACATCGACCTGATCCTGGTCCGCGAGAACCTGGAAGGCCTGTATGTCGCCTTCGAGCACTACATCCCCATCGGCGACGATCCGCACGCCGTCGCCATCTCTTCGGGGGTGAACACCCGCGACGGCGCCCGCCGCATCGTGCGTTACGCCTTCGAGCACGCCATCAAGCTCGGCCGCAAGAAGGTTACCCTCGTGCACAAGGCCAATGTGCTGAAGGCGCTGACCGGCGTCTTCCTGGAAACCGGTAAGCAGGTGGCAAAGGAGTATGAGGGCCGGATCGAATGCGACGACCGGATCGTCGATGCCTGCGCCATGCAGCTTGTGCTGAACCCGTGGCAGTTCGACGTGATCGTCACGACGAATCTGTTCGGTGACATCCTGTCCGATTTGATCGCCGGCCTTGTCGGCGGCCTGGGCGCCGCCCCCGGCGCCAATATCGGTGAGAAAGCCGCGATCTTCGAGGCGGTGCATGGTTCGGCTCCGGACATCGCCGGGAAGGGCCTCGCCAATCCGACCGCGCTGCTGCTCGCCGCCGGCCTGATGCTGGATCATGTCGGCCTGACCGACCATGCGCGGCACCTGAGGAATGCGATCGATGCAGTGCTGAACCAGGAGAAGGTCCGCACCGGCGACCTGGGCGGTACCGCTTCCACCAGCGATTTCGCCAAGGCCGTCGCCCAGCGCGTGAGTTCCGGCGTCTAAGGCGACACGCGCGCCATCCGCCAGCGGATCGTGGCCGGCCTCGATCGTTGCCGTAAGGTTAAGGATCGATGCCGGACACCGCGCTGGCGTGTGCGGCAGCGATGCCGCCTGTGCCGCAAGGTTTTCTTGCTGGAGCCGGTTCGGGGCGCAATTCGCGGCTCTGGCCGCCGATGTCGATGGGCACCAGAAGGTGGCGATACACGGCGAAGTTTTGAGGAGAGTAGAACTCACGGGTATCTGATCCGCGCTGCCCGAGGATGAGCAGGAAACGCCATGGATTGCACGCCCAGGACGGGCTATTACACAGACGGCCATAACAAAGTTAGTGGTTCAACAAGCTTTCCCGGGTAATAGAACAGGGTGCAACAAGAATAGCGGATTTCCGGCGAGATCTTCGCCGGTGGTCATTTTTGTTACCAAAACGAATGGTAAGCCCAAACCTGAGGAGGGGGGAAGATGCGGATCACGGAGCGAGGTGTTGTTCCACCTACCGTCCTGCGACACGCCCTGGTTATCACGTTCCGACCGGTGACGAAATGAAATCCGATACGGCTGTCTCTGCGCTGGCCGCGCTTGGCCATAGTCTGCGCCTGGAAGTATGGCGCATACTGGTGCCTTACGGCCCGCTTGGCCTTCCCGCCGGTGCGATATCCTCGCAGCTGGCGGTTCCGCCGTCCTCCCTGTCATTTCACTTGCAGCAAATGACTCAGGGCAGGGTGCTGGTGCAGCGCCGCTCCAGCCGGCAGATCATCTATGCGGTGAACAATGAGATCATCGACGCGTTGTGCGACTTTCTGGCCAACGCCGGGGGCCAGATGATCCGTTTGCCCCCCGCCGCGCTATCCGCCCGCCAATCGGGCGATATCATCGGTGAGCGATAGGGCGAGCGCCGATCGCTCGGGCTCGGGGATAACTGGCCCACCGTCCGGATCATCGGACCGAAGCAGCGTTGCGAGCACTGCCGCCTTGGCGCGCAATTCGGGTATCTGAGTCGCTGGAGTCCGTGCCAACTGACCCACGACATCGCGCAGGTTCGCAAGCACTGGTTCCAGTCCCTGCCACAATATGTCCCGACCGGGGTCATCGGGCGGGAGAGCCGTCATGCGCCGGTCGATGTCGATGCGCTGGTCGTTCAATGCGCGATAGGCGTCCCAGAGCGGAAGCTCCAGTGGTGTGCCATGGTCAGTCGCGGCTCCGTCTGTTTCCATCAACTCCCCCGCCGATCATTCAAACCGTGCGATATTGCTCTTCAAGCCACCTCGCGAACGGCACGTTTTGAACCGGCCCCATCAGCCTGAGATAGGGTGATCTTTTACGCCCAAATGGACCTCACGCGCCAGTGAAAAGAGAGGAGTGGCGTTTGGTCGTTGCCAGGGCGACGGCACGCTTGGCAATGCCCGCCAGTTCGACTATTCCATTATATTCGAAGAGGCAAATAATTCACCAAAGTGTGCTTGAAGTATTGATAATCAGCTTTGACTAACTCAAATGAAAATGCAGAAATGTGGGCGATCACCCGGGTACGCGTAGCGACCTGAAACGGGTGCGGCTCTTTTTGAGTGGGGAGGAGGGAAAAAAGATGGAAAAGCACCGCCTCTCACTCGATGCGGCGCTTGGCCTCATGTTCCGGCCCACTTTTGGGGGCAGCATAACTGGCGCCCGAGTGGCGGTTCCGCGGCCCGCGTCGATCGTCCACACCAGAAATGCGCCGGCTTGGACGAGATTGCAGCGGATGGCGTTTCCTTCGGTTCGGAGACAAACTTCAAGACTGTTAGCCGAGCGCTCTCCTGGGCGCATATGTCCAATGTCGCGAAGACAAGAATTGGCGTCGGGGACAAATGTCTGCAACGCCCATGAGGTGCAGCGCTGGAGCGTGCTGCGCAGGGGAGCGAAAGCTCAAACAAGCCTCCGTATGCTGGGGCTCAAAAAAAGGGAGTTGTAGTAATGGATGATCTACCGACAATTTGCCTTCTGTCCGATGCCGAGCTGGATGCGGTGACAGGGGGCAGACACGGAGGAGGCGGGGGCGGAGGAGGCGGAAATAGCGGGACCATTGTAGAAATCGTCGAAATTTCCATCGGCGAAATCGTAGCTGCCGCCTCGGGAAATTCCACTGTCACCCTTAACCTCGTGGGCATCGGCAGTACTACGACTGCCAATACATCGTTCGGAGGACATCATCACCACTGATGGCATAGGTCAGGCGGGTCAACGGCTCTGACCCGCACCAAACCGGCGGTTCGTCCCGCCTGACCAGGCCGATCAAAGATCTCGCTTGGCATCGTAGAGAGGCCGCATTGCTTGGAATGCTCGAACATAACCTGTCAAGCCGGATCATTTGTTTGGAAGACCGACATGTCGCGTCTTCATGCCTTTGTGTGTCGGAAACCACGCATGTTGCGCCAAATAGCTCGGCGCGAGGAGATTTGATTGATTTCGACATTTCGATTAAATTCGAAAACTGAAATAATTCACTTGGATGTGCAGGTAAGATCAGAGAATCTACTTTGACCATACTGAACTAACGGCGCAATAATGGGGACGACCGAGACGAGACGCGTAGCGGTCCCGGGCAACCGGCTTAATCCCCTTTGGTTCGGAAATCTGAGCATCCAGCGCAACCCGAACCTTGGGGAGTTCTTTCAAGGAGTAGGAAACATGTCGACACTCGTTCGTCTGTCTGATGAAGAACTCGATGCGGTAACGGGCGGCTTCTTGAACTTCCGCGATATCAACGTCGCCGTTGTTAGCCAATCCCAGGCGAATCTCAGCAACTTCGCGTTCCTGAGCGTTCAGGCTTCCCGTCAGAGCTCGACGGTCATCCAAGTAAGCTAACGTTCTGCTCCACCTGTAAGTGATCCACGGCAATCTTGCCGTGGATCTGGGTGTGCTGTTTGCGGCGGACGACCTCGTTGAGGTCGGCTGCCGCGACAGCCGGCCGGTTCTGTCCCGGCGATGGCGCCATACAGGCGTGAGGTCCTCTCAACACTCGATATCACAACCCGGTCTCGAACCGGGAACCAGTCCCAAGGAGAAACGAGATGCTGGACAATGACGTTGCCACCGTCATGGAGCTTTCCGACGCGGAACTTGATATGGTCGCCGCAGGCGCAGCCCTCAATCTCAATCTCAACCTCAGCCACCTCGTGAACCTTAACGTAGGCTTTGCTTTGCAAAATGGGCAAAATGTCAACGTGCTAAGCATCGGTTCGGTGCAAAATATCAATCAGATTATTGGCATAGGCCAAATTGCCTGAGGCGCGATTTTGTCGATGTCAGTTAGACAGTGTTTCGGTCCTCTCAACCCGGTGCGCCTTACCGGGGAGGGAGGCCGTGCCGGTCCGGTGGCAAGGTGAGCGCGTCTAAGGCAAACTCCGGCACAATGCCTTGCCTTGCACGAGCGGAATCCAGATTATGCGGCAGCAAGTATTAAGTGGCAGACGATAATGTGGAATCGGCAAAGAACAGCGTCGCGGCAGATGTCGGTGGCGGTCGCCGACCCCACGACGGTTGACGATACATCGCCGGGCCAGAAAAGTACTGCTGCTTCCCTGCCGGGGCGACGTCCCCTGTTCCGCCAGGAAGTCATCGAGTTCCAGCAGCACAACCGCCAGTGGGGCCGGGTCGTGCCGCTCCAGCCGCTGTCAACCAGGCTCATGGTCTGGTGCGTCGCCGCCGCGGCCGTTGCAGTAATCGCCTTCCTCTTCTTCGCGCAATATGCCCGCAAGGAAACCGCGGCCGGCTATCTGGCGCCGGTGTCCGGCACAGCAAGAGTCTTCGCGCCGCAGCCAGGCACCATCAGCGCCGTCTATGTCGGGCAGGGCGACAGCGTGGAGAAGGGGCAACCATTGCTGGCCGTCGTGACCAGCCAGATCACGACCAGCGGCGAGGACGTCAACGCCGCCATATTGAACACGCTGCAGCAGCAGAAACAGGCACTCACGTACCAGATCGCAGAGGAGGTTCACCGCACCGCATCCGAGCGGCAGCGGCTGACCGCCCAGATACAGGAACATGAGAGCGTTCTGGGCCAAATCGACGCCCAGGTGGCCGTCCAGCGCGAGCGCATCAGCATCCTTGAGAAAGTCGTATGGGCCGGTGCTCAACTGCGTGCCAAGGGTCTGGTATCCGAAGTGGACCAGAGACACCGGGAGGAAGCGCTGCTCGAGCAGCGGCAAGCCCTGATCTCGCTCAATCAACAATCGACGCAGCGCCGGGGTCAGCTCTCAGAGGTTCGCTTCAACCTCGAACAGCTTCCCTTCACTCAGGGAGACAAGATACAGACGTTGCGCAACGAGCTTTCGGCCGCGGAGCAGCGCATCGCTGAGGTGAACGGACGGACCGCCTACATCGTTCGCGCGCCGATCGGCGGGCGAATTTCGCTGCTGCAGGCTTCGCCAGGGCAGGCCGCGGATCCAAGGCGTCTGCAGCTCGAGATTCTTCCGAATAACAGCCCCCTGCAGGCCGAGCTGTTCATTCCGGTTCGTGCGATCGGCTTCGTGGAGGTCGGGCAGGATGTCAGAATCCTGTTCGACGCGTTCCCCTACCAACGGTTTGGCACCTATCACGGCCGAATCGTCAAGGTTTCGCAGACGGTCTTGCTGGATTCCGACGTCGACGGACCCATCAGACTCAAAGAGCCCGCTTACACGGCGACCGTCGCGCTCGACCGGCCGGATGTCACCGCCCACGGCAAGAAAATCCCGCTGCAGCCTGACATGTCCCTTAGAGCCGATATCATACTCGAAAAGCGCACACTGGTTGATTGGATCTTCGCTCCTCTACGGCACCTAAGGCTCGAAGGATGATCCCGACCCTCCTGGACGTCGGCGGTCGATCCCGCCTGCCAAGCATCCTGCAGACCGAGGCGGCCGAATGCGGGCTCGCCTGTCTGGCCATGATCGCCTCCTACCATGGGCACCGCATCGACCTGAACACCCTCCGGCGCCGCCACCCCGTATCGCTGAAGGGGGTTACCCTCAGGGGGCTGATCCAGGTGGCGAATCAGATGCACCTCGCGTGCCGGCCGCTTCGTTTCGAGCTCCATGATATCCGGCTTCTGACCTTGCCGGCTATCGTGCACTGGGATCTCAACCACTTCGTGGTCCTGAAGGGTGTGACCAGCAAAGGCGTCGTCATCCATGACCCCGCCTTGGGGGTGAAGACCTACCCGCTACCGGTCGCTTCGAAGCACCTGACAGGCGTTGCGCTCGAGCTGTCGCCGACAGAGAGTTTCGCTCCCAAGAACGAAAAGATTCGGCTGCCTTTCCGGGCCTTCTGGGGACATCTGAGCGGGATGGGTTCGCCGTTGGCGCAGATCTTCGCTCTCTCGGTGATCCTTGAGCTCCTGGTGGTCGCGGCGCCCTTCTACATGCAGCTGACCGTCGATGAGGTCGTCGCGCGCGGCGATGCCAGTTTGATGCTCACCCTCGCTCTCGGGTTCGGACTGCTCACTGCGATCAACGTGGCTACGTTCGCGCTTCGCTCGCATATCGCCCTTGTCGTGCAGAACGCCGTGCACTTCCACATGGGCGCGCGCCTGTTCCACCATCTCATTCGGCTGCCGCTAAGCTTCTTCGAGAAGCGTCACATCGGCGATGTCCTCTCCCGGTTTCAATCGATCGAGCCGATCCGCAACGTCCTCGCGGAAGGTCTGATCCTTGCCGCGATCGACGGGATCATGGCCATCGCGACCCTGACCATGATTTTCCTCTACAGTCCCCGGCTGGCATTCGTCGTGCTGGGTGCGCTGACGATGTACCTCATCCTGCGGCTCGCGACCTACCGGAAGTTCCGGAATCTCAACGAGGCCTATATCCGGGCTCAGGCGCAGGAAAATTCGAACTTCATCGAAAGCGCGCGCGCCATCCAAAGCGTAAAGCTCTTCAACCGCGAGACCGATCGGGAGAGCCAGTGGTTCAACCTGCATGCGGACACGGTGAATGCCAGCATCCGAAAGGGACGCGCCTCGATACAATTCGGGACCATGAACCGGGCCATCTTCGGCTTCGAAAACATCGTGACGATCTACCTGGCGGCGATGCTTGCCCTCAACAACGAGCTGACCATCGGCATGATCTTCGCCTTTATGGCCTACAAAATGAGCTTCACCGAAAAGGCAGCCACCCTGGTCGAGAAAGCACTCGATTTCCGTCTGCTCGATCTGCATCTCGAGCGCATATCCGACATCGCGTTGAGCCCGCTCGAACACGGGCATGATCGTCCGGTGTTGTATGCCGCGCCGATAAGGGGCGAGATCGAATTGCGGAATGTGTGTTTCCGGTACGCGGAAACCGAGCGTTTCGTGCTTGAGAACATCAATCTCAAAGTTCGGGCGGAATCGTTCGTGACCGTCATGGGCCCTTCGGGTGGCGGCAAGACAACGCTGCTGAAAATCATGCTTGGGTTGCTCGAACCGACGAGCGGAGAGGTTCTTGTCGACGGCATCCCGCTCCAGACGATCGGGGTGAGGGTGTATCGCGAGCAGGTGGCCGCGGTCATGCAGGAAGATCAGCTGCTATCAGGTTCCATTGCCGACAACATCGGCTTCTTCGACCCGAACTTCGATCACGACAAGGTCGTTTCATGCGCGCAGATGGCCGGTGTCCATGAGGAGATCATGGCGATGCCGATGGGCTACAACAGCTTGATCGGTGACATGGGAAGTTCGCTGTCGGGTGGCCAGAAGCAGCGCGTATTGCTCGCACGTGCTCTCTACAAAGACCCGAAGGTTCTCTTCCTGGACGAGGGAACAGCACATCTTGATGTTGCGAAAGAGAGAGAGATCAACGAGCGGCTGCAGCACCTCAGTATCACCCGCATAAGTGTTGCGCACCGGCCGGAGATGATGAGCGGAGCCGACATGGTCCTTCGGCTCGGACTGAATCCTGAACTCCAGCCTGCGGCCCCCGCCTGATCGGCACGTGACGCCGCCGCGGAAAGAGAAACTGGCCGTCACGTCACGCTATTGGGCCGCTTCCGCTCCAAGCGTCCGCAGCCGGGCCTCGGCCTCCCGGTCCCCCAGCGCCGCGGCTTTCCGGTACCAATTCGCGGCCATCGCAGGATCGGGCTTGGTGCCGACCGCTCCGATTTGGTTGAGGAAGACCGGATCATAGGTCTTGGCGAGCGCCGCCGCTGCCCGGGCACTACCGGCGTTGGCGGCATACTCGTAGAACAAGCGGGCGGCCGTAATGTCCTGGAGCACCAACATCGCATCGCCGCGGCTCGCAAACGCCGCGGCCGCTGCTTGTTCTTTGGCGGTCCGTGCCGGCACGCTGGGATGCGGAGCAGGGACCGCGGCCGCCACACCTGTATTACTGGCCACAGGGGCTGCTGGCGTCGCGACGTCCTTGTTGACTGCTGCCAGGGCCACGGCCGCGCTGGGGGCGGGCGACGCGGCGGGCGGAATCTCCGTCTGCGCTGGGGGGATTTCGCTTCGCTGGGGTTCCGCCGGCGCTGCTGGCGGCGCCGAACCATTCGGGGTTTCAGAGGGTTGGGCGCCCTGGGTTGCCACGTCCGTCCGTACCGTGGACGTCGGCTTGTCCCGAACATTATCCGCAGGGGCGACCGGCGGCGCGGCCGCCGATGATGCAGCTGGCGCGGTGCTCTCGCGCTGCAGCAACTCGGTCGCCTGGTCGGCGAATACCGTAAGGTCGCTCGCAACTACCAGTCTTCCCGCGGCCTGTTCTTCGGCTGCGCGGCTCCGCGTGTAGGCGGCGAAGTCAGTCAATGCTTTCAAGGTGGAGGGGGAGGCTGGCGAAACGACTTCAAGCAAGCGATGCCATGTGACCAGCGCATTATCACCCTCTGGAGCCATCGTGTGTCCGCTGGTGATCTGCTGCTCGACCTGGCGTAGCAGCGCTTCGACCCCTTGATCCGCCTGCATCGCAGCGGCGACATGCGGTTGCCCGCCCCCCCCGTCCTGGGCGCGGGCAACGGCCCCTCCCAGCACCGAGCTCGCGCAGAGTGCGATCAGCCCGAGGCGCGCGTGCCGACGATACCGCCGCGCGGGCGAGGGGGCCGTCCCGGTGGGCGGGAAGACGTACAGCAAAGCTGTGACGATTCGCTTCATGAGACGCCCCAAAGAACTGGCGGCATGTACATAAGGCATAAGATGTTGCTCCCGCCCTTGGGTACATGCAACCTGCCTGCAATTGCTGAAAAAAGACTTGGAAAGGGTGCATTTTGCCGATTCACCCCGCTACGGTTGTCCGATCAAATTTCTATGTACGTTTGGAACGACATGGGGTCTGCTCAGCCCGCTTTATACCAACGTTGCAGAGGGTACAAATGCATCACCACCTGAGCGGGCAACTGTGTTGTCGATCGCAATCGGCACTCGATGGCGCTGTTGCGTGGTAGCGCCTAGCACGACTATCGGCACAAATTCTGTGTCCGACAGGCATTGTCTGCGATTTGGGCGCATTTGGCCGAATTGTTGGCGCATTCCGTAACGCATACGGAACGTTTAGGGTCAATGCTAAAATACCGTGCCCTGCATTCCGCGACACACGACGCATGCTTCGTCTCGCACTCGGCCGCGCCGACGCATGCCGCGCAACCGTTCGCGGTTTGCGCGGTCACGAGGCATGGCGACGTACATCCAACCACTATGAGGATGAATACGGCTACTTTCACGCTTCTCTCCCCGATCAGCGCTTCGACTGTCCGAAGACAGGCGAACGTGACACTGACAATCCCTTCTGGTGTCCTGCCTCCGAAGTTCGTCGCTTCACGCGGCGGGCTTCGGGGATAGGCAGGTCGCTGAAAATAAAGCGCTAATGTCTTGAATCCGAGGTTCGGCCACTATGGCGAACGTCAGATTCGGGACACTGGTGGCGTTGCGACGCGCCGGCTGTTCTCTCGCGATGCCGGTTATGGCCGCACATAGGTCCAGCCTTGTTCCTCAAGCTCCACAACCCGGGCGATCCCGGCCGGTACCATGTGTGCCTCGGGAACAAGGGTGATCTGCTTGTTCTCCTGTTTAGATTGCTTGGTCATGGTGTTGTTGCATCCGGTGAAGGTCACGTTCTTCATGGCGCCGGTGATTGCCGTCAGTCGTTCCTTCACCGGCGATGTGTCTTCGCGGACCATGTTCAGCCCGGCGCCGAAGGTGACGACCTCGATCTGGATCGGTTCACCCTTATCTTTGTAAAACTGGACTAGGTTCTCAACGTTGTTGAGTGCCAGGGTCATGACCGCCGGATCGTTCTGCGTCACCTGTATCACAACCCGGTGGGTCTTGGTCCAGGTCGAATGTCGAAGACTGGACGTCGGAGGTGTCTGCGACTGAGTGAAACTGGGCGACGCAAATACGATCGCGAGCGCGGCTCCGCCAATCGCGGCAGCTTTGAGAAGGTGGTGCATCTGGTCTCCTCCGGATTAATCTGAACGCTGGAAGCGAGACGGCTGTCACTTGCCGCGCCGGCGTCGCCAGTCCAGGAATTCCTGGTACAGTCGCTGCTCCTCCGGCGTGGCGGGAAGAACGATGGTCCCCGGCGGTGCGGAACCGGCGGTATTGACAACGCCTGGCGGCGCCGCCGCCACCCTGGAGGCAGCGGTTTTGTCGAGCCACTCCTGGGCCTCGGGGAAGCGGTCCAGCCCGGGCACCTTCGCGGCGAGGTTTACATCCTTCCACTTGGGATGAAAGCCCGGCCCTTGCAGCCGGTCCAGGCGATCGAACAAGTAATCCGTCAGCCGAGCGACCCGCTTGTAGCGATCCGATCCCTTCTGCCAGTTGAACGCCGCCAGGATTGTTGGAATGGCGATGGTCTGCACCTCCTCACCCTGCGGGATAAGTTGCGGATAGTCGCTGGCGGTCAGTGTGGACGGCAGGTAAAGTTCAGAATTACCGAGCGGGACCGGCAAGAATTTGAAGCCCGGATCCCATTTTCCGCGCAGAAAAGCGTCGACAGGCTTCGATGTGATGAACACGACCGCGGCCATGTCCCCCTGTCCTTTTTTCATCTGCTCCAATGCGACCTGATGGGGGATGAATGTCTTTTCGACGTCGAGCTTCATCTGGTCGAAGATCAACGGACCCGAATAGGCGGCCGTGGTGCCGGGAGTGTTGAAGTTGACCTTCTTTCCCTTGAGGTCACTCAGAGACTTGATCTCCGGGCGGACGAAAACATGCAATTCGGACGGGAACAGATTGAGTATGTAGGTGATCCGCTTCTGGATGTTCGGAACCAACGACTTGAACTGCTCCAGAGCGTCCGAGTTGATGATCGCGACGTCCACACCTCTGAGGTAGAGCAACGCTTCCACGTTTTCGGTTGGACCCCGGGTGACAATGGGAAGCACGTGCAGGTTGTCGCCATCGTCCACGACGCGGGCGATGTCGGTCGCGAAGCGGATCGGCGCGCCTTCAAGCTGGCCGGCGGCCAGCCCGACGGTCCAGGCATTGAGCTTCTCGATCTCATGCATCTCGACCGCCCGGCGCGCCACCGCGGCGGACTGCGGCGCGGTCGGTCCGCTGCTGGTCTGAGGCTCGGGTGGTTCGCCGCCGGTCTGAGCGACAGCCATTCCCAGCGGGGCCGACACGGGGCCCAGCACTCCAAGAATCACTGTGAGAACAATTGCAAGTAATTTCACTACAATCCTCCCCCGAAAAACTCTATGACGCAGTGGTTGCCAAGTCCATCAGGATCGGACCGTCATCCACCCCTCTCCCGTCGCCATCGCCAGCACACGATCATTGCCCATCCTGCCCGTGGAGGGGAGCGAGCGCCGCTCGGGCGATGCATTCGATCTTGAGGCTGCCGAGCAACGCCTTCGATCGACATCTCCTTCTTTTGGTCTTCGCCCGCCACCCAGATCAAGTTGACATTGGCGTTATCCACCGCCGCCGCGAACGGGAAATAATCCCGTGTCCTTATAGCTCTTTCTTGTCGCCTCTGCACCGCGGGCGCATGAAGCGCTGCCTTCAATCGAGGGACAAGTGCCGGAACGTTGAGGTGATGGCAGGCTCGCACGCCAAGTGCGACGGGATCCGCCTGAGGCGGGACATTGTGGTGTCCCCCGGGCGATGTGTCGGCGGTTTGAACACTGAGTGACGCCAGAAGCGCCGTGCATCATTGCCGTGCCAACGGCACAACGGCCCGATCAAATTTCGATGTACTCTTGGAACTACATGGATCCTACTGAGCCACTGTTGGGTGGGCCGGCACACCCGCCCGGGGCGGCAGCCGACCCGCCGGGTGACGGAAGCCCCGCGCATTTGAGTTTCCACGAAGCAGAACGGTCGGGCCTGGTCTCGATGACACACCGAAGATGGACAGGCTTAGCGGATCGTTCGGGCAGCAGGCGCGGTATGGAATTATCGTCGGTGCCCCGACAAAAGATTTAACGTACAATCCCAAGCCATTTCCCGAAGCGCCTCAATTGCGCCTTTACGACAGCCCACAGCAGCGCATGAGCCGCCAGTGGAACCGGCTGCTGACGCGGCGGCTCTGCCGGTGCTTCGTCCTGTGGCATCTCGTCCTGTGCGAACTCCTCCGCCGCACGCCGGGCGAAGTCGGCCATAATGACATTGGCCACCGCGTCCCCGCCCGTACGGGCGAAATCCGCCAACACGCCGCCCAGCTCTGCATCCGAAACGATCGTCACCACTGTCGTCGGAACCGCCGCCACGGGATCGTTCCGTAATGTAAAACCAACCTTCACCCCGATCCGCGCGGCCCGCATATCCGCCGAACCGCGGCCATGCAGGTTGCCGGTCAGGGCCTCGAAGTCGACCGCCGTCGTGACCCGGCCCTTGAAGTTGATCTTCTTCGGCCCGAACGAGACGACCATCGCTCCCGGCCACGATCCGTCCTCGGCCTGAGGTTCCAGCACTGCCCCTGGCATGCACCGGGACATTCTGGGCACGTCGGCGAAGCGGCGGATGACATCCTCCGCCTTGCCGGGAACGCTGAACGATCCTTCGAAGTGCATTACACGACCGGCCGCAGCAGCGGGGCTTTGCTCTCAGTGCCGAAATGAACTTTCGCGTAAGGATCGGTCGGCGTGGACGCCGACACCCTGGCATCGATCAGGTAAAGCCCGCCCTTGCGCAGTCCCGCGGCGATGGCACCGCCGATCTCCGACGGAGACGACAGTTTGACCCCGTCGCCCCCAAATGCTTTCGCCAGTGCCACGAAATCCGGCGATTCCCACTGCGCGAGCTTTTCATCGAACCCCTTCGCCACCAGCTTGTGCACCTCGGCACCGTAACCGGCATCATTCCAGACGATCAGCACGATCTGCATCTTGTGGCGGACGATGGTTTCCAGCTCTTGCAGGTTGAACATCAGGCTGCCGTCGCCCTCGATCGCGACATGCTGGCGTCCGGGATTGCCTGCCCCGGTGCCAATCGCCACCCCTATGCCCTGACCGACCGCGCCGAAGTTGTAGGAGTATTGGATCTCCGCCCCGTCCGGCAGCGGCATGTACATCGCCATCCACGACATGAAATGTCCGGCGCCGAGGGTCAGGAGTACCCCCTTCGGCAACCCCGCGCCCAGATGCCGTGCCAATGCGCGCGGATCGAGACCATCGGCGGGGGCCTCGAAACGATGCGGCGGCGCGTCCAGGATGGCTCTCGTCTCGGCTGTCCGCAGGCCTTCCTTGCGCACCTGGCGGGCCTGCAGCGCCTCATTGATCGCCGCCACCGATTTGCAGCCGTCGCCCTGCACATAAAGGCCCGGAATGACGCCGATTTCCTCGGGCATCGGCTTGATGTCGATGCGCGCGACCTCGGCCGACGGAAACAGCAAGCCGCCTTCCGTGGTGTAGTAGCCAAGTTCTGCGCCGACACCCAGGACGAAGTCAGCCTCCGCCAACAGACGTTCCGATGGGGCGGAGGCGAACGCACCGGCGATCCCGATATCCCAGGGATGGCCGGCGAAATACCCCTTGCCCTGCAACGACGTGGCCAGCAGCGCCCCGACGCGATCGGCCAGTTCGATGATCGCGTCCTTCGCGTTCGACGCCATCGCACCCCGGCCGGCGATGATGACCGGACGCTCCGCGGCGATCAGTTTCTCGATCACCGGGGCCAGCAGGTCCGGGCTGGCACTTTCCACGCGCGGCGGCAGGAACTGGGTGGAAGGCCGATATTCATAGTCCCAGTCGAACGATTCCTCCTGGATGTCCATCGGCAGGTTGAGTACGACCGGCACTCGGTGGACACGGGCGGCGTAGAACGCCTCCGCGATTTCCTCTGCCATGTTGTCGAGGCTGGTGACGGTGTGGAACCGCGCATAACTGGCCTCGGCGAAGCGGCGCTGGTCCATCGACTGGGTCTTGTTCTTCGCGCCAGGCTGGATTTCGCCCGCGATCAGCACGACCGGCGTGCGCCCGCGATACGCCGCGATCAAAGAGGTGCCGCACTGCGTCAGGCCCGGCCCGCAGGTCACCATCGCCACGCCGACCTTGCCGGTCGTTCGGGCATAACCATCGGCCATCGATACGGCCATGGATTCATGCCGGGCATTGTAGGCTTTGATGGATGGATCGCGGCACAGGGCGCCCCAGAGCCACATGTTGCCGTCGCCCATCAGGCCAAAGAAATCGGTCATGCCCTCGGCCTTGAGGGACTGGGCGATCGCTTCATAGGCTTTCATTGGTTTTCTTCCCCTGGATTTTCTTGCGCGTTCGGTTCGGACCGCATCATGGCGCCGGTCGCCTCGTTGCACAAATGCCCCACCGTGGCGGCGGCGGATTTGACCAGGCCGATCGGCCGCCTCAAGGTACGCGAAAATGATGGGAGGGAACGATGCCCGACAATGGGAGAGAGCGGCCAGGACGCAAGCGATACATCGTCTATGGGCTTCTGTTCACGATGACGCTGATCAACTACTTCGACCGCACCGTCCTTTCGATCGCCATGCCGGTGCTGATCCAACAATTCGCACTGACGCCCATCGCCGTCGGCTACCTGTTGTCGGCCTTCATCTGGTCCTATGCGCCCTGTCAGTTGCCAGCCGGCATGATTCTCGACCGTTGGGGCACGCGCGCGACGGCCGCGCGCTGCATCGCGTTCTGGTCGGCCGCCACGGCGTTGACCGGTGCTGCGACCAGCTTTGTCTTTGTGTTTTTTACCCGGTTGCTGCTGGGAATTGGCGAGTCTCCAACCTTTCCGCTTGCCGCACGCGCCATCCGGGAATGGGCGCCGGTGAAAGAGCGCGCCTTGGCCTTTTCGATCTCCGGTTCAGGTCCGGCGTTTGGCACCGCGGTTTCTGCGATCACCATCGCCTGGCTTGTCAGCACCATTGGCTGGCGCCTCGCATTCGTCTTCTCCGGCGCGCTCGGTTGTATCTGGGTTGTAGTGTGGCTCCTGGTTTATCGTGACCCAGAGGAGGCGACGTGGTTGCCCGCCGCTGAACAGCGGATGATCCTGGCGGAACGTTCCCCTGGCGGCACAAGCGACACGGACGGGATGACGCTGAAAGAGTTGCTCAGCTACCAGACCATGTGGGGATTGTTTCTGGTCCAGGGCTGCGTGAACTATACACAGTACCTGTTCCTGACCTGGCTGCCGACCTATCTCGTGCAGAGCCGTGGTCTGAACATACTGCATTCGGGGCTGCAAACAGGCATCTGCTATCTTGGTGCGATGGTGCTGACGATCGGCATGGGGCGCCTTTGCGACCACCTGCTGACGCCGGAAGCGGTGCGAGCCGGGAAACGCCGCTACGCCGTGGTGGTCCTGGCCTTCGGCGCCTCGGTCATGGTGCTGGCGCCTTATACCAGTTCGGAAACCCTGCTGCTCGCCGAAATCACTTTCTCATTGGCCTGTGTGCAGAGTGTGTTCGTGAACACCTATTCGCTGACCAATGACCTGCTGCACGCCGGCAAGAGCATCGGCACCGCGGTCGGCTGGATCCAGCTTGGCGGCAACATCTTCGGCCTCGTGGCCCCCATTGCCACCGGCTACATCGTTGCCGCGACCGGGAGTTTCACCAGTGCCTTCCTGCTGGCGGGAGGCTTGCTGATCATCGGCGCGCTCATCACCCTGACCATGACACGCCGTCCGGTGGGGGCACCGCTGATCCCTGTGGCCGCGGTGGCCTAGGAGGCAATGGACCTCGCACTATCCAGGCTATGCTGCCTTCGCCAGCCCCGTCCTCGCCGAGCGTAACCGGCTGCCTGTACCATCCACGTGAGTCATTCGACCAATGCCTCAGATCCGAAGTTCGCTATGGTGGGCGAACCTCAAATCCGAGGCACTGGCTCTTTATTTTCATTGGCCTGCGTATCCCCGAAGCTCGCCGCAAGATGCGACGAGCTTCGCTGCAGGACACTAGCGAATGATGATTTCGACGCGCCGATTTTGCGGCTCACGCACACCCGGACCGGTGGACACCAGCAGATGGGTGTCGCCGAAACCCTGAATGGTGATCGCATTCTGTGGCACACCATCCTTGGTAAGCTCGGCAGCAACCGCCTGGGCTCGCCGTACCGATAGCCCTTGGTTGTATTGCGGCTTGCCAGAGGTATCCGTGTAACCATTTACCTCGATGCGCGTGTATTGCACGCGGGTCGAGTTGTCGGCGGCATCTTTGATGATCTGGCGAGCACGGTCGGTTAGTGAGGCCTTGTCCCAGTCAAAGAAGACCAGGTACGAGCGCGAGGGCGCCGGCGCCGGCGCGGCTATCGGCGCGGGGGCCGGCGGCGGCGGCGGCGCTGCCGCGCCGAAGTTATAGCGGACGCCAAACAGGAACGTGTTGTTCAGATCGTGGCCCAGCTCGAATTTGCCGAAGCGGGTGGTCGGGCCGGTCGGGGTGGTGACGGTCAAGCCGGCGTCATAGGTCCGGGTTCCGGTCAGGGCCATGATGCGGTACTCGGCGGTCAGCGCCAGCCCCGGCACCGACGGAATATTGAACGCGGCGCCCAGAATGCCCTGCGCAGCGAAGGACGCGCGGGTATCCTGGGAAGTGAAGGTCGGGGCCAGCGCCGCCGCCGTCCCGGTGCCGGTGGAGGAGAAATCGTTCAGATGCGCCCGCTGATAGCCCACGCCGAGGCCGACATAGGGCACCATCCAGGGCACCAGGCCGTTGAAGTCGTAATCCACGTTGACCATCGGGCCATACAGCTTCTCGCTGCCGCTGGCGCTGGTGGAGGCGCCGAACCCGGAGCGGTTGTTGCCGCTGGTGGCGGAGAACGAGTTGCCGCGGTAGTTAAACTCGACCTCGACCCGCAGCCCGTTGCCCAGCCCGTAGCCCAGGGTGCCAACCGCCGCGCCGCCAATCCCGGTCGACAAACTCGCATTCGGCGTCGTCAATCCGGCGGCGCCGGGCTGGCTGCTCTCGAAATTATTGATGTTGATATTGGTCTTGATGTTGAAGCCGCCGGCCGCCCCCAGATAAATGCCCAAGACCGGCGGTGGCGACGTTTGCGCCTCTACCGCGAGAGGGAACATCAACATTGTAGTAGCTAGAAGTGCGTTCCGGAGGCGCATTTTTTTCTCCTGCCTGTTGCGTGGTTTGGGTGCGCCAACGGCGCAAAGGGTGCGGCGGCTAACGCACCCAGAAGCCCAGGTAACGGGAAACCGTACCCGAGCATTAGCGGTCCGATGCGGACCAGGGAACGGTGGCTGAAAAGCAAAACTCGTGCGTTTTCATAATATCCTCATTTCAAAGTCTGCTCTTCGGCCTTTCGACTTCGGCTCCTTGCCTGAAGTAGTAGTGGAAAAACCTCATGCACACGCATCAAATTTCCGCCACCGTGGCAGATCGTTCGTGAAACAGAGTGGCGTTGCCTACTCTGTGGCGATTGCTGAAATGCATAGAGGACGCCTCCACCGCTCGCTATGCAGATTTGGCACGTTCGCCACCCGTCGGCCTGACGCAGACTACCAATATTTGGGCGGCGCGCTCAAAGTCTGGGCATTTTGCGGCCATCTGCGCGCTCCCATCGGTCGTCTTCCCCTTGCTTCAAGGCGCAAAGCGGTTTGGTGCAATTCTTGCTTAGTGCGTCCACGCTCCCTCGTGTGGCGTGGCCGCCCGGGGTCGGCCTCGCCCATGCGAAGCAGACTTTTCCCGCATACAGGGGAGACAAAAGATGTTGGTCCCATCACCAAATTGGCTGGATAGCGGCGACAACGCCTGGCAGCTCGCCGCGGCAACCTTTGTCGGACTGCAGAGCATCCCGGGCCTGGTGGTGCTCTACGGCGGGATCGTCAAGAAGAAATGGGCGATCAATTCCGCCTTCATGGCGCTGTATGCTTTCGCGGCGGTGCTTCTGGTCTGGATGTTATGGGCCTACAATATGGCGTTCGGGCCACAGCTCTGGCCGTTCCTCGGGACCCCAAAGCCGGCCCTCGGGGCGCTGTTCGAAACCAGCCAGGCCACCATACCGGCCGCCGCATCCGGGATGCCGCCGCTTGCGTTCCCCATGGCGACGATGACCTTCTTTCAGTTCGTGTTCGCCGCTATCACGGTGATCATCCTCGCCGGCTCGGTGATCGGGCGGATGAACTTCAAGGCCTGGGTGATCTTCGTTCCGCTTTGGATGACGTTCATTTACACAGTGGGCGCATTCAGCATCTGGGGCGGCGGTTGGCTCGCCACCCTGGGCGCGGTCGACTTCTCCGGCGGCTATGTGATCCATCTCGCCGCCGGAACGTCGGGCTTCGTCGCCGCGGCGGTGATCGGACCGCGGCTGCAGCGCGACCGGGACCATTTTCCGCCCAACAATTTGTTGATGGCATTGGCCGGTGCCGGCATCCTGTGGCTCGGCTGGAATGGCTTCAACGGCGGCGACCCGTACTTCGCCAATGCCGACGCCGCCGCGGCCGTGCTCAACACCAACATCGCCACCGCGACCGGCCTGCTGGTGTGGACCGTCATCGACACCTGGGTCTATGGCAAGCCCTCGGTGGTCGGCGCGATCAACGGCATGATTGCCGGCCTGGTGGCGATCACCCCCGGCGCCGGCTATGTCAGCGGCTGGGGTGCGATCTCCATCGGTGTCTGCGCCGGTGTGATCCCCTGGCTCAGCATGAACGTACTGCAGAAGACAGCGCTGTTCCGCAACGTGGATGACACGCTCGCCGTGTTTTCCACGCACGGCATGGCGGGACTGCTTGGCGGTCTGCTGGTCGGCATCTTCGCCGATCCGAACATGCTGGTTTACATCGGCACCGAGAAGGAGGCGCCCGGGGTCAGCGTCACCGGGCTACTATACGGCGGCGGTACCGCGCAGTTGCTGCTGCAGATCTATGCGGCGCTGTTCGTCATCGCACTGAATGCGATGGGCACCTACGTCCTGCTCAAGATCGTCTCGATGTTCGTCGCGTTGCGCATGGACGAGGCGACGCTGCTCATCGGCGACGATGCGGTGCATGGCGAGGAGGCCTACGCGCTTGATGGCGACGGGCGGCGCACCCCGACCGGGTCGGGCGACGCAGGCATAGGTGCTCACCCGGCGGAGTAGGCAGGCACCTCAGGAGACGGCTGGGACTGGGGCGGCGCGATCCGCCCCAGTCGCTCCCCGTTCGTCAGCGCGCTGGCTGGCAGGTATCGTGCAGGAAGTAGCCACCGGTGCTGGAGGCGAAGCGGACGGTCAGCGCACCGGATGCCCGATCCAGATCGTAGTAGCCGCCGTTCAGCGTATCGTGCCAGGAGATCCAGCGGTCGGTGATCCGCGCCGGAAACCCGTCCACCTCGCCACGATCGAAATCGAGCCGCACCTCCCAGGCCGCCGCGCTGCCAGGGTTGGTGCAGGTGATGGTCGTCGGTGCGGCGCGCGCTGGCTGGCCGTTGGCGGCTATCAGAAGTCCGCCGGCGATCACCGCGTTCGGCAAGGTACTGACCCGCATGAACCGCCTCGTCAGGTCTTCAACACGATGATCGCTTTCCGTGCGCCGGCGATCCGGTATTGCTTCTGCGTATCGAGTAGTCCCCTGGAGCAGGAGTGGCCAAAGGCGTTGGACGTGTGCCCACGGATTTTACACCACATGCGGATACTCTAGACTACCGGCAACAAGAACCGGGAGGGAACAATGGATCTTATGTTGTCCGAGCCGTATCAGGCCCTGCAGGCGGAAATTCGTGATTTCATCCGCCACCACGGCGACAAATCGCCCAAGGTTGGCGGCGGGCGCAAGCGGCCCGACCAGAAGACGCTCGACTGGCAGAAGCGGCTCGTGGAGCACGGCTATGCCGGCCGGACCATCCCGAAAGAATACGGCGGCTTCGGCGCAACCCCCGATGTAATGGCGGCGGCGGTCATCGCCGGCGAATTCGCCCGCGCCAACGTCTATGCCGGACTCACCAACCAGGGCATTTCCATGCTGGTGCCAACACTGCTGGAAGTCGGCACCGAGGAGCAGAAGCGCCAGTATGTCGGCCCGACTATTCGCGGCGACATCATCTGGTGCCAGGGGTATTCCGAACCCGGCAACGGCAGCGACCTGGCGAATGCGCAGACCAAGGCGGAACTGCGAGACGGATACTGGATCGTCAACGGCCAGAAGATCTGGACCAGTTCGGCTCATTACGCCGACATGATGTTCCTGCTGTGCCGCACCGAACCGGACAAGTCGAAACACGACGGCCTCTCCTATTTGTTGCTGTCAATGAAATCGCCCGGCCTGGAAGCAAGGCCGCTGAAGACAATGACAGGACGGAGCGAATTCAACGAGGTCTTCTTCACCGACGTCAAAGTCCCCGAAACCCAGATCGTGCTGGGCCGAGGCAAAGGCTGGTACGTTGCCAACGTTACCCTGAAACACGAACGGCTGATGATCGGCGATGCCAGCAAGATGACCGCGCGTCTGGAGCAATTGATTTCCCTGTTGCAGACTTCGGAAATAGACGGCGTCAAGCTGATCGGAATCTCCGAATACCGCGACCGCCTGTTGCGCCTGCAAGGCGAGGTGCTGGCCTGGAAAGCCCACAACCTGCGCCTGCTGACCGAAGCGGCGCAGGGTATCGATTCCGGCGTGAAACGGATGATTATAAAATACGGCGGCACGATGCTGGGCTTTCGGCTGTCGTCCCTTGCGGTCGATGCGCTGGGCGCGGCCGGACTGCCCTACGAATCCCTGGGTGAGGACGCGGAGGACGACGACGCCACCACCTGGAACATCGACTACATGTACGACGTCGGCCTGATGATCGGCGGCGGCTCCACCAACATCCAGAAGAACATTATCGGCGAGCGCGGTCTGGATCTGCCGCGCGAGCCAAAAGTGCAGGGGAGGGCCTGATCATGGACTTCGGCCTCACCCTCGAACAACGGCAATTCGATGATTCGCTCCGTGCCTTCCTGACTGATCATCTGCCCATGGAACGGCTGCGTGCGCTGGCCGAACCCGGTATCGGCTATGACGAAACCCTCTGGCGAAATCTCACGGAACTCGGCCTGCATGGCCTTCTGGTCCCGGAACGCTTCGGGGGCGCCGGTCTGGGCGTGTTGGATGCGGCGCTGGCGGCTGAAGCGCTGGGCCACGCCGCCGCGCCGGTGCCGTTTGTCGGCAGTATCGTTATGGCGACACTGGGTTTCATGAACAGCGCGACCGAGGCGCAGCAGGACGAGTACCTGCCGCAAATCGCCGCCGGCGAATGCCGCTTCGCCGTCGCACTACCCAGCTTCGCCGGCCAGACTGGTTCGGCGTCCGTCCAGTGGGCCGGCAGCCGCTTGTCAGGCCGTGTAACCGGCGTGGCGGATGCCGGCGCCGCCACACATTTCCTGGTCTATCTGGCGGATGGTCACGCTGCCGTCGTCGCCGCTGACGCGCCCGGTGTTTCGACTCGCATGCACCGCAGCATCGATCGCACACGGCCGGTCGTGGATGTAACGTTCGACGGTGCGCTGGCCGAACGTCTGGATGCCGCCAACGCGCCGCTCGTCGCCGCGCGGCGGGTCCTGGACACCGGCCGCATCATGCTCGCGGCCGACACGCTGGGCGCGGCGCAACGCATGCTCGATGCCGCTGTCGCCTTCGCTAAGGAACGAGTCCAGTTCGGCCGCGTTATCGGCAGCTTCCAGGGCCTGAAATACACGCTGGCCGAGTGTGTCACCGCGCTGGAGCCGTGCCGCGCCATGGTCTGGTACGCCGCCTATGCCCAGGATGCCTTGCCGGACGAAGCCCGGCTGACCGCCTGCCACGCCAAGGCTCATCTCGGCGATGTGGGGCGTGACGTCGCCCGCCTGACGACCGAAGTGCATGGCGGCATGGGTTTCACCGATCTGCTGGGCCTGCATTACTGGTTCAAACGGATCAGCTTCAACCGTCAGATGCTCGGCGGACCGGAACGCTGCCGCGAGGAAGCGGCGGATGTGCAGGGGTGGAAGCTGCACGCATGACTTCGCTCACGGCGTGCCGGGTTCCCCCAAATCCCACCAGATGCCGGTGTAGGCGGACAACCCCTCGCGCGCCGGGGCCACCAGCAGGTGCTCATCCGGCCCATGCTGCTTGCAGCCGTTGTAGCTGTGCGGAATCCAGACCAGCGGCACGCCGAGATGATCGACGAACACATCCCCTGGCAGCCCGCCGGAGGAGTTCGGGATCACCCGCACCCGCTTGCCGAGCGACCGCTCCATACTGGCAATGGTCCAGCGGACCCAGGGATGGCCGGGGTCCGTGCGGCTGGCGGGCATGCGAACCTGAGCGTTCTCGATGCGTACCTTGTCGAACCCGTTTTCATCCAGATGCCGCCGCAGTGCCGGTTCGAACACGGCGGGGTCGGAATCGGCCGTGTAACGAATCTGGCAATGCGCCCGTGCATTCGGGGCGACGGCATTGACCGGGTTCTCCGGCCGGCCGGACAGCATCGCCAGCACGATGAAGCTGTTCCAGCCATAGATTTTCTCGGCCGACGTCAAGCCGGGTTCGCCCCAATCCGGATCGATCGAGGCCGCCTCATCGCCACCGCCGACCGCGCATCCGTCCAGCACGGCCCGCACCGCCGTCGGTACGGCGTGCGCCCCCGGGCCTGACCCAGCGGATCGCGGCAGCCAGTCCCGCACCAGGATCTTGCCGTGGCGATCCATGATGGCGCCGATCGCGTGGCTTAGCACGACGGCCGGGTCGGTCGTCAGGCCGCCCCAATGGCCGGAATGAACGCCGCCCGGCCGCAAATCCACGACCAGGTCGAAATGATACGTCCCGCGTGTGCCGGTCGCGATCGTCGGCACCTGTGGCATGACCCGCGGGCCGTCGCTGGCGATCAGCACATCGGCCGCCAACCGGTCCGCCTGCTGCGCGACGAACTCGCGCAGGCCGGTGGAACCGCGCTCCTCGCTCGTTTCCAGCACCAGCTTCAGGTTGAAGCCGAGGACGCCGCCGCGTTCCGTCAGAACCGCCTCCAGCGCCGCGAGGTTCAGCGCGTGCTGGCCCTTATTGTCGGCAGTCCCACGGCCGTACCAGCGGCCACTTTCCTCGGTCAGGGTCCAGGGCGACAGCCCCGCGCGCCACTGGTCGTCCAGCCCGCGCACCGTGTCCCCGTGGCCATAGGTCAGTATCGTCGGCCGGTCCGGACCCTCCAGCCGTTCAGCGAACAGGATCGGCCCCAAGCCAGCCGCTGGGTTGGGGTGGATTTCGACCGAGAATCCCATCCGCTCGAGCCATGGTTGGATCGCGTCGGCCAGATATCGCCGCACATCCGCCTCGTACCCCGGGTCCTGCGACGTGCTGGGGATCGCGACCAGTTCCGCCAGGTGGTCGCGGAAGTGGCCGGAATCGAAGTCGCCTAGTGCGCGTGTCAGGGCGCCGTCCCGCGTTGCCATGTCCGGGTCCTTGCTTGTTGCGTTTATGGTGCCAGACCTCGGCGCGGCGGGCTATACCCGCGTGATCCGTGGCAAAGCGGTCCAAAGCTGCGTGCCCCTCTGTCGCAGCGGCTGCAACACGGCTGCGATCTCGGCGGCGTTGGGCCACGGCAGGATGACGAGGTCGTGCGGCGGCCGGTCCATCAGCGCCTCCCGCGGCACGATCGGGACGCGGCTTCCGGGCAGCAACCGCCCCTGTTTGGCCGGATCGGGATCGGCGACGCAGGCGATCTCCTCCGCCGTAATTCCGCAGCAGTTCAGCAGTGTCGCGCCCCGGGTCGCCGCGCCATAGGCGGCCACAAGCCGCCCCGCCGCCCGCCTGACCCGCAGGAAGTCCCGGATATCCGCCTGTGCCGAGGCGACCCGGTCGCTGAAGCCGGCGTAAAAGTCCCGCTGGTCCAGTTCGGCGCAGCCCTCGGCCAGTCGCACGGTCTTCAGGCCCGGTCGAATCGCATGCGGTCCGACCGCATGGCAGGCGTGAACGCGCAACGAACCGCCGTGGTCGGGCAAACGCTCCGCATCGAACACGCGCAGGCCGACGGAGCGCAGGACCCGCTCCAATACCCGCAGCGAGAGGTAGGTATAGGAATCGTGCCGGAAAGCGTCGAATTGCACCCCCTGCACCAGCGACAGCAGGTGCGGAACCTGCAAGCTCAGCACACCGTTGGGCCGCAGGATGCCGGCGAAACTGGCGGCGAAGTCGAACAGGTCCGGGACATGCGGCAGCACGTTGTTGGCGACAACGAGGTTCGCCCGACCGTGCCGCACCGCGATCTCCATCGCGGTTTCGGTGTTGAAGAAGCCGATCTCCGTCGGGATGCCCAGATCGGCGGCGGCCGCGGCGGCGTTCGGCGCCGGCTCGATCCCCAGCACCGGGATGCCGGCGGCCTGGAAATGGCGCAGCAGGTAGCCGTCGTTGGAGCCGATCTCGATCACCAGTGAGTCGCCGTCCAGCCGGAACCGCTTCCGCATGGTATCGGCGAAGCGGCGGGCCCGGTCCACACAGGTGACGGAGCGCGAGGACAGGTAGGGTGTCCGCGCGATGACGGTTTCGGGCGGGGCAACGTCCTCGATCTGCGCCAGCATGCAGGTGTCGCAGATGCGGGCGTGCAGGGGATAGGGGCGGTCGCCGGTGTCACCGGCGGCGACGGTGCGGTTCGCCAGCGGGATGCAGCCGAGGTCGAGCAGGCTGCGGTGCAGCCTGGACCCGCACAGACGGCAGGCAGGCTGGGCGAGGGCCGGCGGCCGCGGGAAGGCGGCCGGCGGTTCGGCGTGCGTGTTCAGCATCGCGCGTTCGA
>JARLIN010000387.1 GCA_031291715.1 Rhodopila sp.
CAGCAATCGCACGCAAACGGTGCTGGACGAGGTGTCCACGTATTTCCGCACGCAGGAGGCGGGATCGGTCGAGGGTGTGCTGACCGTTAACGGTTTCAGCTTCGGCGGCAGGGGGCAGAACTCCGGCCTCGCGTTCATTCGGCTGAAGAACTGGAAAGACCGGCCGGGCGAGGCGAACCGGGTGCAGGCGATCGCGCGGCGCGCGTCGATCCATTTCGCCGGCATCAAGGATACGCAGGTGTTCGCCTTCGCGCCGCCGGCGGTGATGGAGCTGGGCAACGCCGCGGGCTTCGACTTTGAGCTTCAGGACACCGGAAATCTGGGTCATGCCAGGCTGATCGAGGCACGCAACCAGCTTCTGGGCATGGCCGCCCAGGACAAGCGGCTGATGGCGGTACGCCCAAACGGGGTCGATGACGAACCGCAATACCGCATCAGTATCGATCGCGAGAAGGCAAGCGCGCTGGGACTGACGATCGCCGACATCAACAACACACTCTCGGCCGCTTACGGATCATCCTACGTGAACGACTTCATCGATCGCGGACGGGTGAAGCGGGTTTACCTGCAAGGGCAGGTTTCCTCCCGCATGGAACCGGAAGATCTCGGCCGCTGGTACGTGCGCAACCAGGCCGGCAAGATGGTGCCGTTCGACGCTTTCGCGAAGGGCAACTGGGTTTACGGGTCGCCGCAGTTGGAACGCTACAACGGCGCCTCCTCGGTCGAGATCATGGGCATGCCGGCCCCGGGGCTGAGCACCAGCACCGCGATGGCGGCGATGGATGAGCTCGCGGCCAAGCTGCCGCCGGGGATCAGCCATGACTGGACCGGCCTGTCCTTCGAGGAGCGGAAATCCGGCAGCCAGGCGATGTCTCTTTATGTGCTGTCGCTCGTCGTGGTGTTCCTGTGCCTGTCTGCCCTTTACGAAAGCTGGGCGATCCCGGCCGCGGTGATGCTGGTGGTGCCGCTGGGCGTGGTGGGCGCGGTTCTCGCCACCTATTTCCGCGGTCTGGCGAACGACGTGTATTTCCAGGTCGGGTTGCTGACCACCATCGGGCTGGCGGCGAAGAACGCCATCCTGATCGTCGAATTCGCCAAGGAGAACTACGAACGGGGCAAGAGCCTGATCGACTCGGCGACCTACGCCGCCGAGCAGCGCCTGCGGCCGATCCTGATGACGTCGCTGGCGTTCATCCTGGGTGTGATGCCGCTGGCCATCTCCTCCGGCGCCGGCTCGGGCGGACAGAACGCCATCGGCACCGGCGTCATCGGCGGCATGCTGTCCGCGACCGTGCTGGCGATCTTCCTGGTGCCCGTGTTCTTCGTGACCGTGCTGGGCTTTTTCAAAATCAAACCGCGCGTGATCGACAAGCCCGAGACGGCGAGGCCACCGGCCCCGATCGCCCATCCAGCGGCAGGGGAATAAACCGATGCGTCCTTTCATCAGCCTGCTCATAGCCACGACCCTTCTCGGCGCCTGCTCGCTCGATCCGGATTATCGGCGCCCCGACGCACCGGTGGCCGACCGCTTTCCCGATGGCCCCGCCTACCCACAGGCCAACGCGGCTGCCCCCGCCGTCCCCGCCGACGCGATCGGCTGGCGCGACTTCTTCCGGGACCCGCAGTTGCAGGCCCTGATCGAGATCGCGTTGCGCAACAATCGCGATCTGCGCGTGTCCGTGTTGAACGTCGCGGCGGCACAGGCCCAGTACCGCATCCAGCGGGCCGACCTGTTCCCCACCGTAGCCCTGACCGGCAGCGAAAACACCGTGGGATTTCCGAAGAACGGCTCGGGCGGTTCCGCGCCCGCGTTGGCCGGCAAGACGGCCACGGTGTTCACCGCCGGTCTGGGGGTGACGTCCTTTGAGCTGGACCTGTTCGGCAAGGCCGCCAGCGAGAGCCGCAGCGCGTTCGAGCAGTATCTCGGCCTGGAGGAGACCCGCCGATCGGCACAGATCAGCCTGGTGGCACAGGTCGCCACCGCCTACCTGACACTGCTGGGCGATCGGCAATTGCTGAAGCTGACGCAGGACACGCTGACCAGCCAGACCCAGTCCTACAACCTCACCAAGATGACGCTCAACGTCGGCACCGCCACGGCGCTGACATTACGCCAGGCCGAGACCACCGTCGCGACGGCACAGGCGAACCTGGCGCAGTACACCCGCCAGGTGGCGCAGGACGAGAATGCGCTGGCGCTGCTGATCGGCCAGCCGCTGCCCGCCGACCTTCCACCTGGCCGCGATCTGGACGGCCAGATTCTGGCCGCGCTGCCGGCCGGGCTACCATCGGACGTGCTGACGCGCCGGCCGGACATCATGGCCGCCGAGCACAATCTGCTCGCCGCGAATGCCAGCATCGGCGCCGCCAGGGCGGCGTTCTTTCCCAGCATCTCACTGACGGCGTCGGCCGGGAAATCCAGCACCAGACTGTCCACATTGTTCACGGGCCCCGCGAACGCCTGGAGTTTCGCGCCGCAAGTCGTGGTGCCGATCTTCACCGGCGGGGCCAACGTCGCCAACCTCGATCTGGCCAAGGTGCAGAAGAACACCCAGATCGCCGAGTATGAGAAGGCGATCCAGACGGCCTTCCGCGAGGTTGCGGACGCGCTGGCGGCACAGGGCACCTATGGCGACCAGCTCCGGGCGCAGCGCACGCTGGTGGACGCCAACGCCGACAGCTACCGGCTGGCGATGATGCGCTTCCGCACCGGCGTGGACAGCTTTCTGACCACGCTGGATTCCGAGCGGTCGCTGTATGCCTCGCAGCAATCGTTGATCGTGGCGCAACTGGCGAACCGGATCAGCGAGGTCACCATGTACAAGGTGCTGGGCGGCGGCTGGAACGAGCACACGCCCGCCGCGCCATGATTCCAATCCTGGCCCGGTGGAGTGCGGGCCGGGACAAGGCGGAGCAGACCACCTACCTGTAGCGGCGCGCAATGATGTACGGCCCGACGCGCAATAGTCGGCGACCGGTGCACGCAACGACTGGTTGCTGGCCCCGGTCTCCGTCTGTCAGCCGTTTGTAACGCGCAACGTGATCCATTTGGGTCCCGCTTTCTCGTCATGTGCCTTGGGCGCGATCAGGATCAAGACGAATTGCCGGTTCTCCACACGGGCCTTTGCGAACGCCGCCCGAGCTTCCGCGGCGGTGGAGACGGTCTTGTCCTGCACACGCAAAATGACGTCTCCGGGTGCGAGTCCTTGGTCGGCGGCATCGGTGTTGGCAGCAACCTCGGTCACCAGGACGCCTGTCTGGTTCAGCGCCAGCCCGAAACGGGCGCGGTTAGCACCGTCCAGCGCAGCCAGGGCAATGCCAAGATCGGGTGGAATTTGGCGCTGCGGCGGGGGCTTGGTCACAGGCACGTCAAGGGCATCCCATCGACCGATCGGCCATTGCTTGACCGTAACCTCCAGACTCTGTTCCTTCCCGTCGCGCCACAGCGCGAGCGTGATCGGCTGCCCGGTCGGCGCGGCAAGGATCGCGCGCAGCAATGCTCTATGGTCGGTCGGCGGTGCGGTTCCCAGATGAAGAACGATGTCGCCCACGCGTAAGCCCGCCTCAGCCGCAGGGCCCCCGGATACGACGTTGGCGACGATGGACCCCTCGACCCGCTCCATCCCAAGCGCCTCGCGCATTTCGGACGTCACCGGCTGGAGTTTCACGCCGATCCAGCCAGGGCGAGGCTCGTCAGGGTTCATCAGCTCGCCAATGACCGTTCGCGCGGCGCGGGATGGCATGGCGAAGCCCACTCCGCTCCATGACGTCGTGGAGGAGATGATATCAGAGTCAATCCCTACCACCTCGCCCTTTAAGTTGAAGAGTGGGCCACCCGAGTTGCCATGGTTGATTGCTGCATCGGTCTGGATGAAGTCGTCGTACGGGCTATCCATGATATCACGGTTGAGTGCGCTAACAATCCCGCCGGTGACAGCGATCCCTACACCCAAGGCATTACCGATGGTGAACACGGAATCGCCGATCTCCAGTTCGTCGCTGTCACCCCAATGCAAGGCGGGCAATTTGTGGCCGACGTCGACCTTGATCAGGGCGACGTCGATAAGGCCCGAGGCGTTGAGAACGTGCGCGGGAACTATCGTGCCATCAGCGAACGTGACATCGAATTGCCACGCACCGCGCACCACGTGACCGCACGTGGCGATCACGCCGGACGGATCAATGACGAAGCCAGAGGCGATCGCTCGGGTGAATTCGGGCGATGTGTTTGCCGCGTTCTGCCCTGAAGCCGACCGCGTGGGATCCCTGCGGGTGTTGATGGTGACGACCGATGGCAGCAGTTTTCGGATCAGCTCACTGTCGCTCGCCTGCGTCGGCGTCAGCGTCGGCGTCAAGTCAAGCTGCATCGTTGGCATCTGCTGCGCCATGGCCGGACTGGTTCGCACAAGTAGAATCACCCCAATCGAAGCAAGAGTGCCGGCAACCAGGCGAAAAATGGATTGGAACATGGGATCACTCCTGCGAGTATTGGTGATACGGTCACCGTGCGAACCTCGTACGACGAAGTCGTGCCCTTTCACGTGAGCTTCGTTGACGCGCAGACCGGCGAGGGTGATTGGGCGCTGTGATGACCTGACCTTCCGCGGTCCGCTTTTCCGGATGGACATATTTCCGGGCCATGACGGGAGGCCGGGCATGATGGGGGCCGGGCCATAACGGTCGAGGCAGGGCCGATGGTTTTACTTCAACTGAACCGCCGCTTTATCCAAACCGGCCTGCACGCACGCCTCGTCCACGCCCGGCGAGCCCGAGGCGCCGATCCCGCCAACAACCTCATCGCCTACTTTGATCGGCAATCCACCGGGGATGGCGATCACGTTCGGCAGCGTCACCTGCTGCCGCACCACCGGGTTGTTGTCGGCGAAGCGCTTGGCATAGTCCGTCGTCGAGACCTTGAAGGTCACCGCCGTATAGGCCTTGCGCCGAGCGTTCTCCATGGTGTGCGGTCCCGCATTGTCCCCGCGGATCGCCACGATGGTTTCCCCGTCGCGGTCCACCACAACGGCCGATTCCGGGTAGCCTTTCGCCGCACAGCTCTCCACCGCCCCCTGGGCGATGGTCAGCGCGACCGCGTATGGCAGATCGTGGTGCGTGAGCAGGTCCGCCCGCGCCGGCACGGCGAACACCCCGAACGCGACACCGATTCCGGCAACCGCACCACAGGCAAACCGCGGCGACAGCACATGCATGGCCGATCCTCCCCAATGGAACTGGTCAGTATAGGGCCTTCTTCGCCACCTTGCGAACCTGCCAGGGCCCCGCCACGTTCCGCGCACTCCGTACGTCTAATCCGCGCAAACCGCGTTGAAATGCTCTCCTGCCACCCGCACGATCCTCCCCAACATAGGAAATGTTTCCCGGTTGTATAATTGGCGACGCAGGAAGTGGCGCGTATAGGAAAAAATGACAGGACGGTGTTCGCGAAAGGAGATCGTTGACAGGATGTTGGGCAAGGATGGACAGCAGGTCGGAGCTAATGAGATCGCGACCCAGGTTGCCGATGGGGTTTGTCTTGATCGTAAAACTTTTATCAAGCGAGCTGCGTTCGCGGTGGCTAATCATTTCGACGGGGGATGGGGTCAGGATCGCGCAATCAGTCCAGAGGAGGCGACTCTGCTGGCAGAGGAAGTGTGGCTAGCGGTCTTCTCTCGAAACCAAGCCAGTGCTCGATAAATATAGCGGAAAATTCTGTCAAATCACTTAAGGCAGCACTCAGTCTTTCCTCAATACGCCGGAAGTCTTCTTCTGTGTATGATCGATACCTTCGCTGCACCACAAGCACTTTCTGCCCGACCCGGGCAAGATCAAAACGCTCGTCTATTCGATAGTCTTCGATCTCTATCAACCCCTTTTCCAATAAGTCTTTTGGATCAGCCCAGATCAAGGCATCTGGATATGCGTCGGAAATGCCCCATGACGCGTGGACCAATAAGTTTCTCTCCTTCCCACGCTTCCCGATAAGAATGAGCAATTTGCTCAACCTGCTGCGCTGCTCATGATTCAGTCGCAAATTTGCGGCCGCTTCGATCACGGCGCGTTGCGCCGGCGCGCTGGTCAACGAAAGGTAGATCGCGAGAACGGTTTTGGCTTCGGCCCCAATAAGCGCAGCGAGCAGCGTTCCAAGATTGACTTCAATTTGGCTCCATATTCCCACTACCACACCGATATGCGCCGCCAATTGAGGGCGGCGAAGAAGGGCGACGGGGGCAAACTCGACGGAAACAGGAAGTTTTAGAGGTTGGGGCATGAACGGATTACCGCTCCCTGGTTTGGTTGGCACCTACCAGGATAGCGAAGCGAGCGGCGGGAGTCCTTCCCGCCCCTCAACCGCAGCATTCACAGATATCTAAGGCCGCCGACAATATCACGCTGCCGCCATGAACAGCTTTCTGTTCTCACCAACCTCAAGCTTAAATTGCTTACGCTCTGTTCTGCATGTCGCGTTTGATGTTGCGCGGATAGACCATGGCCAACTCTACAGCACGGAGAAGGGCACCTATTCCAACGGGGCGGAAAGCTTCCTCTCCCGGATGCGCCGGGCCGAGATCGGGCATCACCACCACATGGCCGGGGCTTACCTGATCCGGTACGCCCAGGAGAGCGCATGGCGGGAGGATCATCGGCGGGTGGCGAACGGCACGCAGGTCAAGGCGGTGGCTACCCTGGCGATGGCCGCGCCGACTTCCGCGGACTGGTGTGGGTATTGGCAGCGGGCGGTGAAGAAGGCGGCTTAGATTCTACCGGAAGGCAACACCACAAGGCAATCGATCGCGTTGCCTCACATTTTTTGTTGACGTTCGAATAGGGAAGCTCACGCGATGCCTTGGTAGGAAATGTTGACTTTTGGATTTTGGTTCTGTATGAGGGTGACATGATAGAGGAAATCACCACCGATCAGGTACGTGAGGCTGCTGCCACAAGGATTCTGGCGAAGCGCGACCAGATTCTTGCCGCGCAGCGTCGTATCAAAGAGGAGCAATTGCATCTCGCGGCGCGCGAGCGCGAATTGGATCGGGAATTGGCCGAATGCCGGGCTGCTGCCAAATTTTTCGATATAAACTTTGATCCTCCCCCCGATGATGGCGATCTGCTTGAGGTCAAAGTCCAGGTAGAGCACTTCCGGTCGCGAGCTGCCGACATGGGGCGTCGCGGATTGGCTCGAGAGGCTGCAACATACTCGAGCCGTGCAGAACATTTGCTGGCTCGGCTGCAGGCAATGGGGCAAACAAATCCGCCTGAAGTTGCCCAACCTGCACCAGCAATACCCGCCCCATCAACGCCCGCTCTTGTCGTGGCGACACCGGCCGCCCTATCCCCAGATCCCAAAATGCCAAAGGTGCGCGATCTTGTGCTTGATCAACTTCGGGTTGCTGAGGATCGGGGTCAAAAGGCATCCCCGATAAAACGCTATATTGAAAGCACCTACTCTACCCAGCTTCATTCCAAGACAGTTGGCATGACCCTGTATCGCCTCTCACAAGAGGGCTTGGTGCATCGGAGGGGACAGACTTGGTTCTACGGGCCGCAGGCGGGGCGCGCGCTCTCGGTGAGCACGGAGGCCCCCGGCGTGGTAGCGCCGGGGATTACTCAAACCGTGGTAGATTAAGAAAGGAGACACGCACCATGCAGCACATGGTCCCCAGAAGAGACTAGCGAAACCGAGGGTTGGTGGGGGTCACTACTCCCCACCCTCGGCAACGCGACATCTCGGCCCGGTAGCTCAATTGGACAGAGCACCCGATTACTAATCGGAGTGTTGGGAGATCGTACCTCCCCCGGGCCACCATTCTTTTAGCAGTTAGACATGAGCCGCGCAAGCCCTTTGACGAAAGGAATCAATGGTTTGCATAGCGCGGTTCATTGTAGAACTATGTACACGAATCTGTGATCAAACTTCTACAGTTTGGTTCGGCTGTAGATCATATAAGGCTATCGTTATCTGATTGGTGATTCCCAACAGGCATCCCCCAACGCGCATCCGCACCCCAACCCCGCTTCGTCACCGCTCCGGTCTTGAACACGCCGAAAAAGCCTTCGACGCTGTTCGTCGTCACGTCCCCTCGGCCGTATTCCTTTTCCGAATGGGTGACCGTTTCATGTTTGGCGAACTCGGTCCCCACTGCCGGATACAGATTGCTCTCATCGGTGTGGAGGCGGCTCTTGCGGCTAGCGTTCCTCACCAGCACGTCGCGGATGTTCTTACTGGTCACGTGCGGCATGTGATAGGCGCGGGCCGCTCCGCCGCGTTCGACGAGAGCGAAGATCGGGCGTTTCTGCGCACCACCGCCCTTGCCGCGCTTGGTGAATAGCTTGGTGGCGTTGCGAGTGCGTGGAACCTGCGTCTCACGCTTGCCGTGATAGGCTTCATCTGCCTCGACGATCTTACCCTCGCCGCCGAGCGGCGATGGGCCGGGATTGGTCATTGCCTCGCGAAGCCGATGCTCCATGAACCATGCCGTCTTATATAAGTGACGTGGATCATGCGGTGTAACTGATGCGCGGAAACGCCTTTCTTGCTAGCGTTCATCAGACGGTTGGCCAGCATCCACTTGTGCAGCGGCACTTTGGAGCTTTCGAACACCGTCCCGATCGTGGCAGAGAACGCTTGTCGGCAATCACGGCAATTGAACATGCCGGGGCGGCGCTTGCGCCTCGCATGCGAATGACGCCGAACGATCCGCAGTGCGGGCAGTAGGGGCCATGCGGCCAACGCTGCGCCTCGAAGTAAGCCCGAGCGGTCTCTACATCGTGAAAGATCGGGTTGGTAAGATCGATGTTTTGACATAGGATTATCCACCTCTGTGGGTATGTGTTCACACAGCCAGATAAGCCTAAGTGTGTGATATCATTCGCGCTTCGTCAAGCATACAATTGGGAAACATTTCTTGACAAACCTTACAACCTGAGGTAGAAGGCCCCGCATCGCATCCAGAGCGCAGCGGCATGACCGAGACCACGATCTCCACCGAAGTAACGACCGGTTCCGACCTTCCCCTCCACCCCTCCGACATCCTGAGCAACCTCATCGTCGCCTTCCTCGCGCCGATGTTCCTCGGTGTCAGCGCCGGCGATATCGGCTTCGCCCGCCTGGCGGCGATCGAGACCGTGAACGCCTACCAAGCCCGCAACCAGGCCGACCTTGTGGCGATCGCCCAGATCATCGGCTTCGGCCTCGCGGCACTGGGCTCGCTCAGCCTGTCGATGGCCGACAACATCTCCC
>JARLIN010000388.1 GCA_031291715.1 Rhodopila sp.
GTGAAAAAGGACGCCTGCATTCGTCCAACCCGTTATGGGACGACACGTCGGAGCCACCCCGCCATCGCGCGGCAGGCGGCCACCTACCATCCTTCACGCCACCGCCGCTCGCTGTTGCTTATCCTCCCCCCTGCCCTGGCGATCGGTGCTCTTTGCACAGTCAATCTCGCCGCGCATGGACGCTTCGCGATCTCCCCATTTGGCAACGTCTTTCTCCTCGCCCGCGTCATCTATGACGGTCCCGGCATGGCGGTTCTGCGCCGCGACTGCCCAGCCACGGGCTGGCGGCTCTGTCCATTTCTTGACCGTTTTCCGCCCACATCCGACGATTTTCTCTGGTCCAGCGGGAGCCCGTTGAACCTGGCCGGTGGGCCGAAGGCGGTGTCCCAGGATGCCGGGGCGATCATCAAGGCCGCCCTTCTGTCCGATCCGGCGGGAGAGCTCCGCGCCGCCCTGGCCAACACGCTGGAGCAACTGCACCGCTTCAACAGCGGCGACGGGCTGGAGCCCTGGCCGGAGCAGGTTTCGCCCTGGATCGAGCATGATTTTCCAGTGGCGGAACGGGCCGCGTATGAAGCGGCTCTTCAGCAAGCCGGGCGCCTCGCGATACCGCCGGAATTAGCGACCCTGCACAAGCTGGCTTCGCTGGCCGGCGTGGCCGGATGCCTGTTGCTGCTTCCCCTGGCGATCCGGCGGCGTGCGCCATGCACCGGCTTTCTTCTCGCGGTTTTGCTGACCCTGCCGGTCAGTGCCGCGATCACCGGCAGCCTGTCCGCACCGCATGACCGCTACCAGAGCCGCATCATGTGGCTGCCGCCATTCGTCGCCGTCGTCTCCCTAGCGTCACTGAACCGGCGCCCACTATGAGGCGAGACGCGTTCTGGTCCGGTCTGGAGGCTGTCGTCTCCGCCGTTCTTTCGATCGTGACCTCGTTCGCAGTCGCCCGCATTGTCGGACCGGCGGAACTGGGGATCGGAGCGGTGGCCATCGCGGTGCATGTCGTCCTGTGGGTCGTGGTGAACGCCCTGTTCGCCGATGCCCTGGTGCAGCGGACGTCGATCAACGACCGCGTTCTCTCAAGCGCGTTCTGGGCTTCGGTCGCGACCGGATGCCTGGCGATGGTGTTGCAGGTGGCGGCGGGCTGGGGTCTGGCCACGATGCTGAATGAACCGCGCCTGATCCCGATGGCTCTGGCCCTGGCTGCGCCGCTGCCGCTTGTCGGGGCGGCCGGCGTCATCCAGGGCCTTCTAACCCGTGAGCGCGCCTATCGCGGCCTCGCGCTCCGCACCCTGATCGGCCAGGGACTGGGGACCGTCGTCGGAGTCACCGCCGCCCTCACCGGGGCCGGCGCCTGGGCCCTGGTCTGGCAACAGGCGGTCGGTTCCTGCTGTGGCGCCATGGCATTGCTGTTAGGACGCGGCTGGACCCCGGCGCGGTGTCTGGACTGGGCGGCGGTGCGTTCATTGCTGACCGTCGGCATACCCCTGACAGCCTCGACCTTGGTGCTGATCGCACGCTACCGCTTGTTCGCCGTGCTGATCGGCGGATCGGCCGGAGCCGCCGTACTCGGCCAGGTGCATATCGCATTCCGTCTGGTCGATACCGTGCGGGAGCTGACCTTCACCGCCCTTTGGCGCCTGATGCTGCCCGCCCTGGCGGCGCACCAGCATGACAGACAAGCGATGCTGGCCCAGGTGGATCGCTGGCTGCGCTGGTGCGCCATCCTCGTGTTGCCACTCTGCGCTGCCCTGGGAATTGGACTGACCCGGATCGTGACGCTCTTGATGGGACCGGGATGGGCTGCGACCGGTCAAACGGCCGTTCCGCTACTCGCCCTGACGGCCTGGTCCGCCCTGACGTTTCCGTCCGGTGTGGCGCTGATCGCCCTCGGGCAGGCCCGCTTGGCGCTGTACGCCAACCTCGCCAGCCTGATAGCCAGTTCCGTCGGCGTGTTGCTCCTGCGGCCGGTGGATGCGCGGCAAGCGGTCATGATCTGGACGGTCAGCCAGATCCTTATCAGCCCGTATAGCCTGTGGGTGAACGCAAGGGCGTTGGGGGTCAGCGTGATCCGGCCGCTGACCGGCGGTTTCGGTATCCGGGCGGAGGCGTGATATAGGGGCCCATCCTTCAGGAGATCCGACATGCCGCTGCTCGCCCTTCCCGCTGTGTTCATGCGTGGCGGCACCAGCCGGGCGGTGATGTTCCATGCGAGGGATTTGCCGGAGCGGGTGGCATGGGACCCGATCTTCCTCGCGGCGATGGGCAGTCCGGACCCGAACGGACGGCAGTTGAACGGAATGGGCGGCGGGATCTCCTCGCTGTCGAAAGTCTGCATCCTGGCGCCGTCGGAACGGGCGGATGCCGATATCGACTACACATTCGCGCAGGTTCAGATCCGAGAGGCGGCGGTCGATTATCGCGGCAACTGCGGCAACATGTCATCGGCCGTCGGACCGTTCGCGGTGGACGAAGGCCTGTTGCGGCCCAACGGTGACACCGCCGTCGTGCGGATTTTCAATACGAACACAAAGAAAATCATCTGCGCGACCTTTCCATTGGTGGCGGCCCGGGCAGCGGTGGACGGCGAACTGGCTATTCCGGGTGTGGCGGGAACCGGGGCGCCGGTGCGGTTGGATTTTCTTTCGCCGGGCGGCGCGGGTACGGGACGGCTGCTGCCGACCGGCAATGTCGTGGATCGGCTTGACGTGCCCGGCGTTGGGCCAATCGACGTGTCCATGGTCGATGCCGCCAACCCCTGCGTCTTCGTCCGCGCGCGCGATATCGGACTCACCGGCGGCGAACTGCCCGACGCACTGGACACCAACACCGTCGTGCTGGATCGGCTGCAACGTATCCGGCGCGCCGCCGCGGTCGCCATGGGGATCGCGCGCGATGAGGTCGAGGCGCGTCTCAGCAGCGCGATCCCGGCGATCGGTTTCGTCGCACCGGCGATGGATGCGCCCACGCTGTCAGGGGAGATGATCAAGGCCGGGCAAGTGGACCTGACCGCACGTTTCATTTCGAACGGACAACCGCATCGCGCATTGCCGTTGACCGCGTCGCTCTGCACCGCGGTCGCCGCGCGGATCGACGGCACCTTGCCGTCACAAGCCTTAGGTCGCGAGCCTGAGGGGGCAGTCCGCATCGGCATGCCATCCGGCATCCTGACGGTGGATGCCGACGTCGTGCGCGATCCCGCCGGCGCCTGGGTCGCCCGCAGCGGTGCCTTCTACCGCACAGCCCGGCGTCTGTTCGACGGCCGGATCTACGTGCCTCAAAGCGAGCCCGCGACGTAGGCGGTGAGGCTGACCACCTCGGTTTCCTGCTCCATGATGCGGGCTTTGACGACGTCGCCGATACTAATGAGGCCGACGAGCGTGCCGCGATCGATGACCGGCAAATGCCGGAAGCGGCCGGCTGTCATCATCCGCATGGCCTCGGCGACCGTCGTGTCGGGATGAACCACCTGCACCGCGCGCGTCATCAGCTGGCCGGCCGTCATCTCCAGGGTCCGCACGCCGTTGGCGGCCAGGGAGCGGACGATATCCCGTTCGCTGACAATGCCGAGCATCAGGTCCGCGGTATCCATCACCAGCACCGCGCCGATGCGGCGTTCCGACAGCAGTTCGGCGATCTCGAACACGCGCGCGGTCGGATCGACTGTCGAAACCTGGTATCCTTTATGTTTTAGGATCGCAGCAACTGTCGTCATGGCCCTGCCCCTTCCTGATCGGGCGGGGACGATCCTGTGATTCCATAACCTCGGGAAATTCAAATCTCGGATCGCTCACCCGCGCCTTTTGCGGGGGGAGCATGCGCTGCCGGATTACTGGCGTGCAACTTTTAGCTGTGCGGTGCAGCATAAATTTTGTCGCGAACGCCCGCTACCATAGTGTGCTTCCCGCCATCAAACCAGCGACGAGCAGAACCACGAACACGACGATCGCGATGAAAAACAGAATGCGAGCGAGATCAGCCGAAGCCGCGGCGACACCGCCGAAGCCGAATATCGCCGCCACGATCGAAACGACGAGGAAGAACAGAGCCAGGCGCAGCATGACGTGATTCCGTTCGCTGGGATGAATGCAATAACCTCGCTACACTAGGGGACATTTCGGCTTTACCCACAGTCACACGTCCTTGACCACCGATCACTCTGCCGCCACCAGATGCGCCACCGCCGGGGAGAGCTGGGTTTCCACCAGATCAGCGAAGTGCCCATGGCGCGCAAGCAACGAGTTGAAGTTCCCCTGCTCGACGATCTGACCATTATCGAACACGAGAATTTCATCGGCATCACGAACCGTCGATAGGCGGTGGGCGATGATGAATGTTGTCCGCCCCGCCATCAGCGTCTTCAAGGCCTTGCTGACGCGCGCCTCGGTCGCCGCGTCCAGGGCGCTGGTGGCCTCGTCGAGGATCAGGATCGGCGGATTCTTCAGCAGGGCTCGCGCGATCGCGAGGCGCTGGCGCTGGCCGCCGGACAGCGTGGTGCCACGTTCGCCGATCATGGTGTCGTAGCCGTGCTGCTGGCGGACGATAAACTCATGCGCATCGGCCATGCGGCAGGCCTGCTCGATCTCTTCGTCGGTCGCATCAGGGCGGCCGATCAGCAGGTTGTCGCGGATCGTGCGGTTGAACAACAGGCTTTCCTGGAACACCACGCCGATGTTGGAGCGCAGGCTATGCAGTGTGATGTCGCGGAGATCCTGCCCGTCGATGGTAATGCAGCCGGACGTAGGATCCCACAGGCGCTGGAGCAGCGTCATCGCGGTCGATTTGCCCGCACCGGTGTGTCCGACCAAGGCGACGCACATGCCGGGGTGCGCTTTGAAGCTGACGCCGCTGAGAACCGGGGCGCCGCTCGCGGGATAGGCGAAGGAGACGTCGTCGAACCGGACCTCGCCACGCGGCGCCCAGAGGATGCGCGCGTTCTCCTTCTCCGGAACGGAGCTGCGCTCATCGAGAATGTTGAAGAAGTCCTCCAGCGCCGGCAGCTTGAAGAACAGGGACGACACGAAGGACGCCGCGGTCTCCAGCCGGCCAATCAGCAGCATCGCGAAGCCCATGAAGCTGACGATCTCACCCACGCTCGCCATACCATTGATGTGCAGCCAGGTGCCGACAACGACGATGGCGATGACCGCGAGCGTGCTGGATGCGCGGGTCATGACATTCACCAGCGCCCACCAGTTCAGCACCGGAAACTGATGGCGGATCACCTGGTTGGCGATGTCGCTGAACAGGCGTGCCTCGGCCGACAGCCGGGTGAAAGATTGCACGACCATGACATTTGAAATCGCATCCTGCGCCGTTCCGGCGAGAGAGGAATTGAAACGCTCCACCCGTCGCTGCGCGGTTTCGGTCTTTTTCACCACGATGGCAGTGAACATCAGGAAGATCGCAACAAGCACGATCAATACGAGGCCGAGGCGCCAGTTCAGGAACAGCGTCAGCGGCAGAAGAACGGCGGCCGACAGAATGGTTGAAAGCTGGTCGCGGAAGAACACCAGCCATGTGCCGAACAGGCCATCCGTGCCGGACAGCATGCCTTTGATCAGGCGGCCGGAATGGGTCTCTCCATGGAACGAGAGCGGCAGCGCCAACACATGGCGGAAGTAATGGCTCATGGATTTGATACGATGACGGTGCGCCAGACGTTCCGTCTGTAAGGACACGGCGATGTTACTGACGATACCGCCAATACCGACCGCGACCCAGACGCCCAACAGCGTCGCCGCCTGCCGCCACATCTCATCATGCGGCAGATGATCCGACTGGGAGAGCAGATTCACGACGCGGCCGAAAAGCACCGGATCGAGAAACTGCAAGCCCGCGACCAGGAGATTGGCGAATGCCAGGAACCCCGCGATCCGGATATCTCGACCGAGAAGGCCAAGAACGCGGCCATAGACTTTGAAAAATCGCATCTGCCTGTCCCCGCGGAGATCGTCTCCGTTCGTCTTCGCGAGAAACATGCGCGGCAGGTGTGGCATCAAATGGGCAACCGGCGTGGATAATCGGTCATGTCACGATAGCGTGAATGGACTTTAAGACTGACACACCGGCCGCCGGCCCGATGCGGTCATGGCGGAACATGATCCGGACCAACGCCTTGATGTACAGGCATTTACATAGACGTAACGGACTCTGAATGCGTCCAGGTGTAGCGTGGAGAGATCCGGCGGAGAGCCGGCGTCAATTTTGGTTCGTATTACCCTGATTTCTTGGGTTTGGCGCGGGCACGACGTTTCGGAGGAGATCTGGTTTGGGAGTCAATCTGAGGGGCGGGATGGCCGTGAAAGGAGCCTACGTCTCCCCGAAGTTCAGCCTCTTCGATCGGGGTCTCTCCTTGAGCGCCAGAACTGGTTCGCGGATTCAGCAACGGGCCGCTGGCAGCCCTTTCCTCGATGTCAATCAGTTCGCGGGCCCGCTCCCAGTATTCCACGTCGCGGCCGTGGGGTTTGCCGTCAGCTTCCCAGAGATGATAGGCGCGCTCCCGAACGCGCTGCTCGCGGCCGGGGGCGTTCGCTAATGGATGACTGGACGATGCACGGGCTGGTGTATGTGCCATAGATCCTCTCGGTAAGGGGCAAGCCGGCCCTAAACGCGAGGATCACAGCGCCGTTGCATTGGCTGGCGCGCAGGCGGTCGCCACGGGTGAGCGCGACCAAAGACGAACCCGGGCCGGTTGGCCTTTCCGCGACGTCATGGCCCGGCGCCCAGTCCGGGCCATGACGGGAAAGCAACGGCCCCCTACCCTATCCGCGGAATTCTGGCGTCGTTTGCAGCAACGGAAACGCGCTGTGGGCATGCGGCTGCGTCACCACCGGCGCGTTGCGGAACACATAGCCCGGGTGGAGTTCGCCCAGGCTACGGGCGCCGGACAGTGCCATCGCGACACCAAGCTCGTGTTCCAGCAGTTCCAGCATTTTGTGCACGCCGGCGTCGCCATCGGCGGCGAGCGCATAGCAATACATCCGGCCGATCGCCACCGCGTCGGCACCAAGCGCGATCGCCTTCACGATATCGGTTCCCCGGCAGATGCTGCCGTCGACGATCACCTTCGCGCGCCCGCGCACCGCGGCCATGACCTCCGGCAGCACGTCCATCGACCCGCGGCCGTGATCCAGCTGCCGTCCGCCGTGGTTGGAGACATAGACGCCGTCGACGCCATGCTCACAGCACAGCGCGGCGTCCTCGCCGGTGCCGATGCCTTTCAGGATCAGCGGAATGCTGTGCTTGTCCTTGAAATGCTTGACGTTGTCCCAGTTGAAGCTGGCCTGGTAGCTCTGACCGGTCGCGACGGCGCGCCACGGCTTGACGAAGCGCCCGGTGATGTCGCGCTCACGGCGCGAATAGGCGGCGGTGTCCACCGTGATGGCGAACGCATCGTAACCGGAATCGACCGCCCGCTTCACCACGTCGTCCACCCAGGCGTTGTCGCCGCGGACGTAGAGTTGGAAGATTTTCGGACCGGGCGCCGCGGCGGCGGCTTCCTCCAGTCCCGGCGCGGTGACGGAGCTGACCATGATCGGCACGCCGAACGCGGACGCAGCCCGTCCGGCCGTCGCGGCACCGCCGGGATGGAACGATTCCAGAGAGCCGACCGGGGCCAACATCACCGGCAGCCGCAACCGGCGGCCGAACAGCGTGGTACCCAGTTCGACCTTGGAGACGTCTACACAGACGCGGGGACGCAACGCGAGCGAATCGAGGGCCATGCGGTTGCGGCGCAGCGTCGTCTCGGTTTCCGTCGCGCCGACGAGGTAGCCCCAGATGTGGTCGGACAGCTTGGCGCGGGCCGCGGGGAGGAACTCATGCAGGCACTGAAAATCGCCTGTCGGCTCGAACAAATGTTTGGCTTCTGCTTGGTCCATGGTTTCCCTCCTGGCGATATTCGGCGTTATCAGGCCACCATGCGGGAACGCGCAAGAGCGCATCAGGCCGTCAGCGATGCTTTCTCCGCATCACGCGCCCGTACCGGACGGGTTTCGGGCATCGCCGCCCATAACAGGGCCGTCGCGGCGGCTCCGACGGCAGCGAGGAATAAGAATGTCATGGAATCGCCGAAGCGGTCGCCGATCCAGCCAGCGATCACCGTGCTGAAGGTGGCGCCGAGGCCGGAGGCAAGGCCGAGGGCGCCGATGGCGAGATTCAAATAGCCGGTGGTCTTGGTCAGGTCGGCGGCGATCAGCGGCAGCATAAGGCCGAAGACCGCGGCGCTGACGCCATCCAATGCCTGGAACACCGTAAGTGGCAGCGCCCCGGGCAGCACCGCGAACATGACAGCGCGCAATGGCACGGCGGCGAAGCCGAGCACCAGGATCGGGCGGCGGCCGATGCGTTGCGCCAATGTGCCGGCCCAGGGTGCGATAAGCGCGGTGATGATCTGCGGGATCACGATCGTCGCGGAAACCACGAAGCCGGGGGCGCCGCCCTGGTGGGTCAGCCCGTTCAGCGCGACCGGAAGCAGGGCGGCGTTGGCCAGCTGAAACAACATGACGCCCACCGCGAAAACATGCAGGGCGGGTTCGGCGAAAATCTGCCAGGGCCAATGCTCGCGTTCGCGCGGATGAAGCAGCGCCGGGTGGTCTTCCTTTGGGTCCACGCATTTCGATGTGTCTATCATGAACAGCGCGACCAGGGCCGGCACCACCAGCCCCGCGGTCACCAGGAAAACGGCCTGCTCGGACACGGCGGAGGCGGCGACGCCCAGCAGCACCGCGGCCGCCGCGTTGCCCAGCGACGCGTAGCGCGTGTTCAGGCCGAGCCGTTCGCTGAAATCATCATGGCCGCACAGCGACAGCGTCAGCGCGGCGATCGCCGGGGTCATCACGCAACTCGCCAAGGCGTGCGCGACCTGGGCGCCCCATACGAGAGGCCGGGTCGGCGCGAGGCACAACAAAAGGGCACTGATACCAAGCGCGATCAAGGCGCCGGAAGCAGCAATCCGCTTGCGGTAGATCTTGTCCACCAGCATGCCGCCCGGCAGCTGCCCGATCAGGGCCGCCAGGGTGCCGATGCTGAGCGCCGCGCCGAGTGCGGTCAGGCTCCAGCCATTCTGGGTCAGCCAGACAGCGATGAACGGTCCGAAGCCGGCCTGAACCGCCGCGGTGAAGAAATTGAGGCTATTCAGTCCCAGCCGGTTACGCGTCACGCCCACCACCAAAAAAGCCGGGCGGTTGCCCGCCCGGCGACGATCGTAAAGCATGATCGCGCCAGGCGGAACGCCGGGAGGCGCATGATGCACGGAGTCAGGCAACCACCTCAGGCTGCTTAGTCAGCCTGAGGATGGTCCGGGACGCAGTTCAGGCCGGCACGGCCTGCAGGCGGCGCGCTGGGACGCCGGCCCGTTCCTCGACCAGGGTCTCATAGACATCGACGTAGTCCTCGGCCATGCGGCGCGCGGTGAACCGGCGGTCGAAAGTGGCGCGGACACGGGCGCGATCCAGCGTATGGACCTTGCCCACGGCGGCCACCGCGGCGTCGATATCGTTGACGATGAACCCGGTTACGCCCGGATCAAGCACCTCCGGCACCGAGCCGCAGTTGAAGGCGATGACGGGGGTGCCGCAGGCCATGGCTTCGATCATCACCAGGCCAAACGGCTCCGGCCAGTCGATCGGGAAGATCAGGGCGTGTGCGCCGGACAGGAATTCGGGTTTCTGGGCGTCGTTGATCTCGCCGATGAACTCGACATCCGGGTTGCCCTGGATCAGCGGCTTGATCAGCGTGTCGTAGTATTCCTTGTCGGCGTTATCGACCTTGGCGGCAATCTTCAGCTTCAGGCCCGCCTTGCCGGCGATCTTGATGGCGCGGTCGACACCCTTTTCCGGGGAGATACGGCCGAGGAACGCGCCGTATTCCTGCTTGACCGGCTGCGGGGTCAGCAGATTGGCCGGCATGCCGTGCAGCACGGTGCGGACCCAGTTCAGGTTGGGGATCGGCCGGCGCTGGCTGTCGGAGATGGACACGAATGGCGCGTCCGGGAACGTCCCGTATGTCTCCACGAACTCCCGTATGTCGAGGCGGCCGTGAATGGTGGTCAGGTACGGCACGTTCTGCCGGCTGAACAGCGACAGCGGGAAGTAGTCGATGTGGAAATGCAGGACGTCGAACTCGTCCTTGCGCCGATAGATCAGCTCGACCATGCGGTAATAGGTGGCGACCCAGTCCTTGACGGTCGGGTCGAGGCGAAGCGCCTGCTCGCGCATCGGGGCGAGCGTGGCGGAGGTAACGGAGTCACCGCTGGCGAACAGGGTCACATCATGGCCCATCGCGACCAGTTCCTCGGTCAACGAATAGACCACCCGCTCGGTTCCGCCGTACAGCTTTGGCGGGACCGCCTCAAACAGAGGCGATATCTGAGCAATACGCATGAGTAACTTGCCCCGGATTGTATTGTGGGTTTACGGACGCTAAGCGCTTTTGTTCTTGTGATCCGCTCCACACATCTTGTGCTTGACTTCACAATCCAGAGGCGCCTATTAATTGTTGGTTATAGATTTCGAATGTGGCGAAAAGTCGGCGTGTTCGCCGCAAAGTCGGGGCATTCGCTCCGGTTGGCGGGCACGACGAAGCCAAGCCCAGGCGGTCCGGGTCCGCATCCTCATCCCGGCTACAGGAGCCCACCGTCGCCATGGGGCACACAATGGGGACTTCGGTCCCTCGCCTAACAGGGGCATCCGCCTCTCGCCTAACAGGGGCATCCGCCCCACCCCAACCGGGGGCATCCGCCCCACGCCCCAAGAACCTGCCAGCCCTGCGCGGCCGGCCGCTGGCTTTTCTGTTTTCCCACATAAGCCGCCATCCCGCCGGGCACCTGACCGTGCTGCTATCGGTGATCGTCGCGGTGACGTGCAGCGTGTCCACGCAGTACGGCATGAAGTACCTGATCGACATCGTCGCGACAGGACAACAGGCCGCCGGCAATCGGGTATGGGGGGCCTTCGCGCTTTTGTGCGGGCTGGTGGCGGTGGACAACCTGTCCTGGCGGGTCGGCGGCTATGCGGCGCATCGCACCTTCGTCGCGGTGACGGGCGACATACGCCGCGATCTGTTCCGTCATCTGGCCGGGCACTCACCGACCTATTTCGCCGAGCGCCTGCCGGGGGCGCTGGCGAGCCGGGTCACCTCCACCGCCAACGCGGCGTTCACGCTGGAGAACACCGGGGCGTGGAACGTGCTGCCGCCGACCATCGCGGTGGTGCTGTCGATTTGCTTCATCGGCTCGGTCAACCTGGCCCTGGCTGGGACGCTGATGGGCGTTGCGCTGGTACTGGGCGCCGTCGTCTTCCAACTGGCGCGCAAGGGATCGGCCCGGCATCGCGACTATGCCGAGAAAGCCGCCGCGGTGGACGGAGAGCTGGTTGATGTGATCGGCAACTTCAACGTCGTGCGGGCGTTCGGCGCGACGTTCCGGGAGCAGCAGCGGATCGGCGACCGGATGGAAACGGAAATGGCATCCCGCCGCCGCAGTCTGTACTATCTGGAGCATATCCGGCTGGTCCACGCGGTGCTGACCGCCATCCTGACCGCCGGCGTGGTCGCATGGGGCATCATCCTCTGGCAGAACGGCCAGGCCAAGGTCGGCGACCTGGTACTGATAACGTCGCTGGCCTTCGGCATCCTGCACGGCACGCGTGATCTCGCCGTCGCCCTGGTCGATCTGACCCAGCATGTCGCCCGCCTGGACGAAGCGATCTCCGCATTGCTCACACCGCATGACCTGGAGAACCTGCCGGATGCACAGCCGTTGCCGGCCGGCCCAGGCGAAGTGGCGTTCGAGCAGGTGCGCTTCGCCTATCCCGGCCGCCCCCCGGTGCTGGACAACTTCAACCTCGTGATCGCGCCGGGTGAGCGGGTCGGCCTGGTCGGCTTCTCGGGTGCCGGCAAATCAACGGTACTGGCGCTGCTGCAACGGTTCTACGATGTCAGCGGCGGACGGATTTCCATCGACGGGCATGACATCCGCGACGTCACGCAGGAAAGCCTTCGAAACGTCATGGCGGTGGTGCCGCAGGATATCTCCCTGTTCCA
>JARLIN010000389.1 GCA_031291715.1 Rhodopila sp.
ATGGGGCTGACCGAGATCCTCGTTGTCACGACCTGATTGGAACGAACCGCTCGGCCACCGCCTGGCACCGCAACGCCAGCCGGCAGACCGAGAATACCTTGCCGCCGTCCATGTTCCGGTCGGATCGCTCGCGAACGTCGTCGAGGAAATCCCGGTAATAGGTCACCGGTAGGGTGCTGCAATCCTGGTAACGCGTCCGTTCCCGGTTCGCCACGAACATGTGGTCGCCACCTGCCCTGCCCTCGATGTCCAGGTTCTTACGCAATTCCAGCGTGCCCTCGGTGCCGACCAGGAACAACCGCCCATCGCCCCAGTCCGGCAGACCGTCCGGCGTGAACCAGTCCAGGCGCATCGTCCCGGTCATCGTGGCGCTGCGGAGGGTGATCTCGGCGAAGTCCTCGAAGCCCGGCGGGTCGGTGCCGAAACATCCGATGGTGCTACCCGCGATGGCCGCGTCCTCGGCATCGGCGAAAGCCAGGAACTGGTCGATGGCGTGAACACCGATATCGTTGATAATGCCGCCATACGCCTCACGATCGAAAAACCAGGACGGACGCAGCGCGCGGTTCAGCCGGTGCGGCGCCAGGCTGGTGAGCGAAACCAGCCGCCCCAGTTCCCCGGACCGCGCCACGGCAAGCGCGGCCTGAACCGCCGGCGAGGTCAAGCGGCCCAGGGCGACGGACCAGATCCGTCCGGTCTCCCGCACCGCCGCCTCGACCGCCGCGAGCTGGACGGCCGTCGTGACGCCCGGCTTATCGACCATCACGTCCTTGCCGCGACGCATCGCCTCGATCGCCAGGGTGGCGCGATCCCGCGGCACGGCGGCCAACACGACAAAATCTACCGACGGATCATCCAGCAAACGCTCTCGCGGCACCGCCGGCACATCGGGAAAGCGCTTGCGAAAGCCCGCCAGCACCCGCGGGTCAGACGTCTCCGGATCGTGGCCGGCACATACCGCCCCGGCGGCGAGCAAACCGGCGGTCAGATCGTAGACATGGCGATGGTCGAGGCCGATGGCGGCGAAGCGTGGCATTCGCGTTTCCTCCGTTAAATCGGACCACACCTGCCGAAAAAGATCCATCTCGTCTTCTCCGCCCCGGACGACAGGATGTCGTTTGCCGGACGCCTCAGTCCCGGCCGCTATCGCTGAAACTGGACAGGAGCACCAATCGCGGCCGGCGTCCCCTTGGCTATCACCAGGTAACGGCGCGGCCCCGCGGATTTACCCTGGACGACCTGTCTGATCGGCCCAACCGCGTTGACGATTGCGGCACCGGCGGGGTTGGTCGTGAAGGCAGCGAGCGGCTCCAACCCGCCGGCCCCGTCAGCACGATCGGCCAGTGCCAGCAGATAAGGCGCTTTCGGTTCCAGCCCTGTCACCGCCGCTTGCAGAACCTGCACCAGCCCCTGATCGAACAATGCGACCTGCGTCAACTCCGGGCCGCCGGATGGGCCAAGCACCAGGTGCGCCGCATTCGCTGCCACGCCCAGCGGCTGAAGATTTTCCGAACCCGCTCCCGCCGGCACCGCTCCCGGGATGTATGCGACGCCCTGAGGGGCCTGGCCGATCGGAATGTTGGCCAGCAGCTTATTCTGCAAGGTGTCGATAACGGTCACGGCATCACCGTTTTCCAGCCCGACATAAACGCGTGTGCCGTCACCCGACGGCCATAGCCCATGCGGCAACGCGCCGACGGGAATTGTTGCGACCTGCGAGAAGTCGCTGGTGTTGAATACCCTGATCTGGTTCAGGCCGCCAACCGTGACGTACGCGAACTGTCCATGTTCATTGCGAATGATATTGACGTGGTTGGTGATTGGTCCGGTGTCGATCACCTTCAGCACCTCGAATGGCGCGGCCGCGTTGAACACCATTGTCCGCCCGACATCCTTCAAGGTCAGCCACACCTGCTTACCGTCCGGCGTGGCGGCGATGTCGGGGCAGAATGGGCTATCCTGCTTCACGCGGCCAACAATGCTGTGGTCGGACGTGGAGATCACAGCCGTTTCTGGCGTGAAACTGGAGCAGACATAGCCAAACTTGCCGTCCGGAGAGAAAATGGTCATGCCCGGGCCGTTGGCGACCGTGATCCTGCTTTTCTCCTCAAAGGTCTTGCCGTCGAGGACCGCGACGTAATTCTCGCCGCGCACGGTGACCCATACCTCCCGGCCGTCCGGCGTGAAGAACGCCTCGTGCGGGGATCGGCCGACGTAGCTCACATGCCTGACGGCATTGGTCGCGGTGTCGATGAAGGTGACCGAGTTGGACCCGATCGAAACCACCGCCAAGGTGCGCCGGTCGGGCGAAAAGCCCATGCCATGCACCAGCAACTGGCCCCGATAAAGCGGGCTGAGATTGGCTGGTGTCGGATCGCCCAGGCGGATCACGCCCAGCAGCTTATTGTCCGCCGGATCGATGACCGACACGGTGTTGGAGAACTGGTCGGACGTATAGAACCGATCCTGGTGCGATATCGGAAAATCCGGTGCCGAGGCAGCGAATGGCGCCTGCCCGGCATAAGCCGGGAAAGCGGCGCCAAGCAATAACAGGGTTGCCAAACGTTTGCTCATTTCAACGCTCCTTGGGCATGTGGGCGTGGGCATTTGAGGGGGTGGCCGGCACCTGAAGGACCGCCAGTTCCTGCCGCATGACCGCGATCTCTTGCTGCTGCTCGACGATGATCGCCTGGGCCAGCCGGCGCAGAACCTGATCGTGGCCGAACCGCAGTTCGACCTCGGCCATATCGATCGCGCCCTGGTGATGCGGGATCATCATCGCAGCGAAATCGCGATCGGGATCGCCGGTCGGGGGCAGCATCATGTCGTGATTCATCCGCGCCATCGCCGCATCCATGGAGGCGGTGAAATCATCCGCGGCCATGGACCGCGCGTACGCGAGGGCGAACACGAGCAGCGCCAGGCTCGCACCTCGTCGCCACCATAAGACACGCGCGCTTTGCATGGTTCTCTCCGGCACTGACGTCAGCGGTCATCGCTGCCCCCGCGGGGTGAACGCCGGCAGCGCCGCGTTATTTCATCGCGATCGAAATTTTTCTTTCGCGCGGCCTCACCGGACGCACCTCGTCCGGCGACGTTTTTGTCCAGGCGATCTTCCCCGGGCGGTAAGCACGGTCCAGAATAGCCGCTTGTTCACATGAAGGGGGAGGAATACCCATGGCAGATCGTGTCGCCGTCATCACCGGCGCGGGTAGCGGGATTGGACGGGCCTCGGCGTTGGCGTTGCTGGCGGGGGGATGGTCGGTTGCCCTGGCCGGTCGCCGCCAGGACGCGCTGGAGGAAACCGCGGGGATGGCGACCGGTGGCAAGTCGCTGGTGGTGCCGACGGACGTGACCGATCCGGCACAGGTGGACGCCCTGTTTGCCAAGGTGAAATCCACCTTCGGCCACCTGGATACCCTGTTCAACAATGCCGGCGGCAACGTGCCGACGACCAACTTCGGCGACTTCACCTTCGAGATGTGGCGCAAGGTCTGCGCGGTGAACCTCGACGCCATGTTCCTGTGCGCGAACGCTGCCTTCCGCATGATGCGCGACCAGACGCCTCAGGGCGGGCGCATCATCAACAACGGCTCGATCTCGGCCCACAATCCGCGCCCGGGCTCGGTCGCCTATACATCCACCAAGCACGCGATCACCGGGTTGACGAAGTCGATCGCCCTGGATGGCCGGCAGTACGACATCTGCTGCGGCCAGGTCGATATCGGCAACGCCGCCACGCCAATGACGGCCCGTTCCACCAACGGGCAGCTGCAACCGAACGGCCAGATGGCGGTCGAGCCACGCATGGACGCGAATCATGTCGGCCAACAGGTCGCGTTCATGGCCAACCTGCCGCTGGAATCGAACGTGCAGTTCGTCACTATCATGGCCACCAAGATGCCCTGGGTCGGGCGCGGCTAAATGCGAACCGGGCGGCGAAGCCTTCTGGGTTTCGCCGCCCTCGGCCTTGCCCGGAAGAGCCTGGCGGCGCCCCGGCCCGAAGGTAAGAAGGCCGCCCCACCGCCGAACGTCACCGTCGAGACGCATCGCGGCAAGGTGCGTGGCGGTCTCGATGACGGCATCAAGGTGTTCAAAGGCATCCCGTATGCCGCGACCACCGATGGCCTCAACCGCTTCCGCGCGCCCAAGCCGGCGAAGAGCTGGACCGACATACGCGACGTCGTGGCCTATGGCCCGATGTGCCCACAGGTCGGACGGGAACGCGGCAGCTACGCGGCGTCCTGGACCTACGACAAGGACGCCAGCGAGGACTGCCTTGTCCTGAACGTCTGGACCCCGGCGTTGCGCGACCAGCGCAAACGGCCGGTGATGGTCTGGCTGCACGGTGGTGGGTTTTCCGCCGGATCGGGCTCACGCAACGTTTTCGAGGGCACAAGGCTGTGCCAGCGCGGCGACGTCGTGGTGGTGACGCTCAATCACCGCCTGAATGTCTTCGGCTTTCTGTATCTCGGTCATCTGGGCGGCGCGGAATACGCCGAGTCCGGCAATGCCGGGATGCTGGATCTCGTTGCTGCGCTACGCTGGGTGCACGACAATATCTCCGCGTTCGGCGGCGATCCCGCGAACGTCACGATTTTCGGCCAGTCGGGGGGAGCAGCCAAGGTCAGCACCCTGATGGCGATGCCGCAGGCGCGCGGGCTGTTCCACAAAGCGATCGTACAAAGCGGATCGCATCTGGAGGGCCTCACTCCAGACGAAGCGACCAGGCACGCCCTGACCTTCCTGGCGGCATTGGACGTCAAACCGACCGAGCTTCAACGTCTGGCGAAACTGCCGACCGACAAGCTGGTCGCTGCCCTGAACAAGGTGATGGACAGCCCCGGCGCCAAACCGAACTTCAGCCCGGTGGTCGACGGGATCGTCCTGCCGAAAGGCCCGTGGCAACCGGACGGCCCCGCCGTATCGGCTGGCATCCCGATGATCATCGGCTCCACCCGCACCGAGACGACAGCGCTGCTCGGCGCCAACCATCCTGACTACTTCGCATTGGATGACACGTCTCTGCACCGGAACCTCGTGGGATGGATCCCCGAGCGCGACGTGCCGCGGGTCATAGCCGGCTTCAGGCGGTTGATGCCGTCCGCCTCGGCGTCCGACCTGTTTTTCGCCATCACGACCGACCGTCGGGTGCGCCAGCAGGCGTGGGCGCAGGCCGAGCGCAAGGTGGCCCAGGGTTCAGCGCCGGTGTGGCTGTATGAGCTGGACTGGGCCACGCCAGTGGACGGCGGCAAATGGGGATCACCCCATTCGCTCGACCTGGCCTTCGTGTTCGACAATGTCGCGAAGTCGGAAGCCATGGTAGGCACCGGCCCCGATCCACAGCAATTGGCCGATCAGATGAGTGCCGCCTGGATCGCCTTCGCCCGGACGGGAAACCCAAACACCGGCGGGGTGCCGACGTGGCCACCCTTCTCGTCCGCCGAGCGGCCCACGATGGTGTTCAACACCACGTCCCACGTCGCGAATGATTTTCGTGGTGATGAACGGGCGATGCTCGCATCTTTCCCGATCTACAAGGTCACCCGGTAGGCCCCCCCTTGGAACCAAGCAGGTTCGCCACATGTTGGGTATGCGGCTGACAATCGGGAGGGTGCGGTGGACCGGATCAAAATCCTGGATGAAGCCTTGTGGCCGAGCGTACCGAAGGACGTGATCGCCGAAGCCGAACGCGCGGCGAAAGAAAGCCCGGTCTGGATCGCGCGTCAGGGCAACGGTCATATCGTTGCGATGGACGGTCCCGGCGACCCTGAGATCGCGACCGGCGACATTTTGTTCATCGCCGAGGTCGCGCCCAGTCAGTCTTAAGCCCAGGGATCGACGATGACCTTGGCATGCCGCTCCGGATTAGCGAGTTCGGCGAAGGCGTCGCTCACGCCGTCCAGCCCGACCGTGCCGGTGACCAGCGGGGTGACATCGACCTTGCCTTCCGCGATGTGGTGCAGGCTCTCCGCGAACTCCTGAGCTGTATAGGCCAGCACGAACTGGACGTTCAGTTGCTTGACGATGCCAAAGAACGGCTCGATCCGGTCGGTTTCCATGCAGACGCCGACCACGACGATCCGCGCCGAAGGGGGCGCGGCCTCCATGATCTGCTGGATGACACCGGGGACACCGACGCATTCGAAGATCACCGCCGGACGCAGCTTCGGCCCCAGGCCGAAAAACTGGGCATAGCGGCTGCCATCATAGCCTTCCGGCGTCGCGGTCTGCCGCCATGCTTCGTATGGCGAAACCTGAGCCGGATCGATCACGATGTCGGCGCCCATCTTCAGCGCCAGCGCCCGCCGCGCCGGCGAAAAATCCGCCGCGATGATCGGGTGAATGTTCTTGATCGCCAGTCCGGCGATCACCGCCAGACCGACCGGACCGCAACCAACCACCAGAGGCACGTCATCCGGCGCCAGCCGGGCGTTCTGCACGGCGTGCCAGCCGACCGCGAGCGGCTCGGTCAACGCGGCACGGTCCGCCGGCAAGCCGTTCGGCACCGGCAGCAGCATCCGGTCGGCCAGCGGCATGTATTGCGCGAAGCCGCCGGCGATGTCGTTCGAATAGCCGATGCCCTGCACGGTCTCACCGGCCAGCGTCATGGGCATCGAGCACACTAGCGTGCCAGCCGCGAACCGCGCCGGCGTGCGAGGGCCGTACTCTACAACCTCACAGCAGAATTCGTGGCCAAAGACGACGTCCCGGTCGGCGTCCATCGACCAACGATTGCCGGCGCGCTTCGCCAGATCGACGAATTGATGCGTGTGCTTCGCCGCGTGCAGATCCGAGCCGCAAATGCCGCAGGCGCGGGTCCGCACCAGCACCTGGCCCTCGACCGGCACCGGATCGGGCAGCGTATCGACGACGATCGATCCTTTGCGAAAGACAGCAGCGCGCATGATTAATTCCTCCCTCTTTTCGTTATCTCAGAGTAATGCGCCAGGCCCGGTCTTCCAGCGCATCGAGCACTGTATCCAGGGCCAGCCTCGGCAGGCGCAGCGACAGACGCGGGCGCCTGGGCGCGATCCGGCGCGGGCGTGCGCGATCGCCGCCGAGTTCGCGCACCAGTTCGTCGACGGTCGACAGCCCGTCGATCAGACCCAACGCCAGAGCCTGTTCACCCAGCATGTAGCCGCCATCGAACAGGGACTCGTCGGGCGCCTTCAACCGCGAACCGCGCCGGGCACGAACCCAATCTTTGAAGCGGACGTGCAGCTTTTCCATCAGGTCCTTGGCGAAGGCGACATCCTCCGGCTTCTCCGGACGGAACGGGTCCAGACGCGCCTTGTTGGTGCCCGCGGTGTAGATGCGGCGTTCGATACCCAAACGGCCGAGCAGATCGGGGAAACCAAAGCCGCCGCCGACGACGCCGATAGAGCCGACAATGCTCATTGGGTTGGCATGGATCTCATCGGCCGCGCAGGCCAGCCAGTAGCCCCCGGAAGCGCCGATTTCCCGGATGACCGCATGGACACGGACGCCGGCCCGGTCCGCATGTGTGCGGATCATCGTCGCGATCAGGTCCGACTGAACCGGCGACCCGCCGGGGCTTTCGATGTCCAGGATCACCGGGCGGCGGCCGGTAGAGGCGAAGGCTTTTTCTATCAGCGGGCGCGCGGAATCCGCGTTCAGCATCCCAGCGCGCGCCGCGATGACACCGTGCAAGACGATCACGTTCAGGCGAGGCCGTCGCCACGGCAGGAGACTGGTTCCGCTCATGCCGAACGGGTCCGCAGCTCCGCCAGACCATGCAGGGCGGTGCCATCGGAGGCGAAGTTGCCTGGATCGAGCCATGCCAGCAGCGCGTCGCGGCAGAGTGGCCACTCGTCGCCGACGATGCTGTACCAGTCGGTGTCGCGCTGGCGGCCCTTGGTCACCATGTGCATCCGGTGCCGACCTTCATACGTGAAGCCCAGACGCTCCGCCGCGCGTTTGGACGGCGCGTTCAAGGCATTGCACTTCCACACCAGCCGCCTGTAGCCAAGATCGTCGGCGGCCAGCTTCAGCAACAGGAAAATCGCCTCTGTCGCCGCCCGCGTGCGCTGCATGCGCGGGCCAAACCAGATGTTTCCCAGTTCGATCGAGGCGTTTCTCGGCTGGATATCCATCAGGGCGAGCCAGCCCGACACCACGCCGGTGCTGACCGGCCGCACCGCCCACAGCATCGGATCATGCATCGCGGCGAGGTCCATGACCTGGCGTCCCATCGCCTCGGCGGAGGCAAACGGTCCGGTGCCCAGGTAGGTCCAGCTTTCGTCGGCACCCTTGGCGGCCTGCCACAGTTCCGCGACATGGCGGCGGTGCAATGGCTCCAGCGCGGCGTATTTGCCGCGGATCGCGACCCGGGCGGGCAGAGGGCGGGGGGTCGAATCGACCTCCGGTCCGATAGGCAGGGGCATGGTGGCATCCTTCGTTTCGTGGGATACGGTGGCCCTAGTGGCGGCCTTCGACAAGCCGTTACCGCCCTGGCCGATCGCCCGGGCATAATCTTCGCATGGGGGATCATAATGTTTCGTAGAGTTCTTCTCGCTGCCGCTATGACCGCAATATTTGTCTCTGCTGCCTCGGCGGCGACCGTCAGCTATTCGGCCCGGCTCTCCGGCAGCCGCGAAATTCCGAAGACGGACACCAAGGGTACCGGCAGGCTCGATGCCACGTTCGATACGAAGACAAAGGAATTGAAATATACACTGACGTTCAGCGACTTGAGCGGTCCCGCCACGGCCGCCCACTTGCATGGCCCGGCGAATACGAAACAGACCGCAGGGGTGCTCGCGCCGCTTGGTGATAAAAATCCAACAAGCCCGGTCTCCGGATCTCTCACGTTGACGGATGACCAGGTGAAGGCTCTGCAATCCGCCAAGATTTATGTAAACGTGCATACGGCGGCCAATCCGGGTGGCGAAATCCGCGGCCAGGTCCGCGCGCAGCATGGCAAGCGGGCCGCTGCCGCGAAGACCGCGCCGGCGGCCACGACGACGCCCGCCCCGGCAACCAAGTAATCGCCTTGCCTCCCGCCGCCCCGTGCCATGGTTGGTGCCGGGGCGGCGCCTTGCCGCAGCGTTCGTGCCAACGCTACTACCACCGACCGCTCCATTTCAGCTATAGATTGACCATGACGTCCACCAATCGGACGCACTCAGGAGGAAACGCATGATTCGTCGCCGGCATCTACTTCAGGCCTCTGCTGCCGTTCTCGCCGCACCCGCCATCATTGAGCGGGCCAATGCCCAGTCCGCCTTCGACTGGAAGCAGTGCAAAGGCCAGAGCATCGAGGTGAACTTCCAGCTTTCGCCGCGTGGCGATCTGGCCAAGCGCACCATGCCCAAGTTCGAGGAGCTGACCGGGATCAAGGTCGGATTTGAGCAAATCCCCGAGCAGCAGCAGCGCCCCAAGGTAGCGATGGAGATGGCGACCGGGCATCCCAGCTTCGATGTGGTGAACGTCGGCATGCACGTGCAGAAGCGCCTGGTCGAGCGGGCGAAGTGGATGGAGGACCTGCGCCCCTACGTCGCGGACAAGAGTCTGACGAACCCGGACTTCGACATGGCCGACTTCAGCAAGCCATCGATGGCCGTGGCGACGGGCGAGGATGGCAAGCTCAATATCCTGCCGTCTAATCAGGATCTGTTCATCCTGTTCTACAACAAGGAATTGCTGGCGGCGAAAGGCTTCAGCGGTCCGCCGAAGACCTACGACGAGATGATGACGATGGCGCACGCGCTGACAGATCCGTCGAAGCAGATCTACGGCTTCGTGGGCCGCGGCCTCAAGAACGCCAATGTCGTGCTGTATGACAACATCCTTCTGGGCTGGGACCAGGAGACGGTGACGGCGGACGGCAAGAAACTGCTGACCGACACGCCGGCCGCGATCGAGGCGGCGACCTGGTATCAGAAGATCATGAAGGAATGCGGCCCTCCGGGAAATATCGGGTTCAACTGGAACGAATGCCAAACGACCTTCATGCAGGGCCGTGCGGCGATGTGGTGGGACGGGATCGGGTTCTCGGCGCCGCTGCTGGACAAGACGAAGTCCAAGATCGTGGACAAGGTCGGGTTCGCCCCCGTTCCGGCCGGGCCAAAAGCCCAACACAGTGCCACGTTCATCGAAGGGATCGGCATCCCGGCGACGGCGAAGAACAAAAAGGCTGCCTGGCTGTTCCTGCAATGGATCTGTGGCAAGGAGGAGCAGGCGGAAGTCCTGCGCACCGGATCTGGGACACCGGCCCGGCTGTCGGTCTATGCGCGCGAGGATCTCGTGGCGAACAGCAGCTTTCCGAAGGAATGGTTCGAGACGACGGGGACAAGCCTGAAGATCGCGCGTTCGGGGCTCCCGGTCATCGTGCCGGTCACCGAGTTCCGTGACACGATTGGCGTGGGCCTGACCAACATTGTCGGCGGGGCCGATCCGGCGACGGAGTTGAAGAAGGCAACAGCTGCTTTCCAGCCCGTGCTGGACAAGTCGAACGAGGCTTGATCGAGGGACGGGCTGGCCGCCTGCCGGCCCAGCCTCATGGGCATCAGGATACGTGCCAGACGGCGCAACGCCGTCCCTCCATTGTCATGGCCCGGCGACGGTCCGGGTTCGCCTGAACCAGCACCGGGCCGTGACGATGGGGGGACGGCCATACGCCGCTCTTTTCGCCGGTTGGCCATTCTCGGTCAGACGCCTAGAACGGCATAAGGATATCCATCATCTGCTGACCCCAGCGGGCACGCTGCAACTCGGTCAATTGCCCCCTGCCCCCGTATGAGATGCGGGCCTCCGCCATACGGTCGTGCAGCACGGTATTGTCCGAAGCGATGTCCTGCGGGCGAATCACGCCGGTGACCCGCAACTCCCGCAGTTCACTGTTGACCATGAACTCCTGCCGAGCAGCGACGACGAGATTGCCGTTGGGAAGGACCTGGGTGACGATGCCCGCCAGCCGCAGCGTGACGGCCTCGGTGCGCTGGATTTGTCCCGTGCCGGTGTTGTTGTTGCTACTGCTCGCCGAAACCAGCGTCGCCGGGTTGATCGCTTTCGGCAGCATCGCTTCAAGGCCAAAGAAATTCGGCAGGCCGGCTGATTCAGTACTTGTACGGTCCGCCGACGTGACATTCTTCAGGTTGGCGGCATCGTTCATATTGACCAGGACGGTAACGATGTCGCCGACCTGGGCCGCCCGCTGGTCCTTGAAGAAGGCCCGGGAACCGGATCGCCAGAGTGCATTTGCTTCATTCGGCGATGGTTGACGGGCCGGCATCGGCATGGACATCGGTCGCCACTTCGGATCCTTCGTCGGATCCTCGGTCGGGGTCATTGCCGGATCGCGTCCAACTTCGGACAGGCGGCTGAGAGTGCCGCATCCGGCTACACAAGCCGTGCCTAGACCTAACCAGAGGACGGTCCAGGCTTTCATTGGACACCGGCCCCGCGGTCGAACCGGGTCTGCGCTGCTGGATAGGCCGCCGGCGCATCCGGCGTCACGCGCACCTGTCCGGGACCGACGACCTGAGCGAACAGTAACGCGTGGGAACTCATGTTTTGCACACGGATTTTTTCGCCCCCGGCGCCGGCATCGAGCGCAACGGCCTGACCGGTGACGGAGAGACCGGACAATGAAAGCTCGATCTGGACCGTCGAACCCCTCTGCACCAACGGAGGCCGCGTCAGATCGGTCAACCGCAGCGGCTGCCCGGCGGCGACCGGCCGGCGAAGCTGCATGCCAACGATCTGGTCGACTGATCGCGCGATCTCGTTTTGCAAGAGTGCCGTCCGCACGCGCGCGATGCGGACGTCGTCAAAACGGAGCACCGTCTCCGGCAGCAATCGTGTAAGGGCCACGGGCGCTTCCGCCATTTCCTCAATTCGCCCGCTGATCCTGGTGTCGATCGGGTTCATGCCTTCCCCGGTCAAGGTCAGTGCAGCGGTGAAGCGCCCCGTATTGCTGTCGTAATCAAGCTGGGAAACGGTCGGGACCGGTCTTGTTTCTACCGGCACGGTTGGCGGCGAGAATCCGGGAATATCGATATCACAATCGTCGGCGGCTCCGGCAGCGGTCAGGGCCGTCCGAACCGCCTCGATAATGTCTTCTTTCCGCAGCAGGCGACCGGGCCATTCCAGCACAGCCCGATCCGCCCGTGACACCGACCGCCAGGCGATGCTGTATTGCCGGGCGATCGCGTTCAGTTGCGCCGCCTCGACAATGATACGGCCACCCGGGTCGGGACCTGGACCCAGAAGCCGATCGGCGTTCGGTCCGGCGTCGTCGAAGAGGTCCTTCACAAAAACATTTGGGCCATGCAACGTCGTCATGTTGCGCAACGCGGCCGCCTCCGCCTGGGTGCAGAGCAGCATGGCGATTGCAAAAGAAAGGATACGCATCGCTCACCGCAGGTTGGTCAAGGTGGACATCATCTCGTCGCTGGATGTGATCACCTTGCTGTTCATCTCGTACGCGCGCTGGGCCGTGATCAGGTTGGTGATCTCGGTGACGGCATTGACGTTCGATGTCTCGATGAACCCCTGCATCACGGAACCGAATCCCGCCGCCCCTGGGTTTCCCGTCACGGGGGCACCCGAGGCCGCAGTCTGAACGTACATGTTGCCCCCTTGTGCATCCAGACCCGCTTCATTCGGGAAGGCGGCGAGTTGAAGCTGCCCAACAGTCTGCGGCGCCGTTTGGTTGGCCAGCGTCACCTGCACCTGCCCCGACGTGTTGATGGTGACCCCGGTCGCGGCGGAGGGAATCTGCAGCCCTGGCTGAACAGTGTAGCCATCCGCGGTAACGATCGTTCCATCAGGCGCCAGTGCGAAGGTGCCGTCGCGCGTATAGGCCGTCTCACCGCTCGGCGTCGTGACCTGGAAATAGCCATTCCCCTGAATAGCCATATCCAGCGTGTTCGATGTCTGCTGCAGGTTTCCCTGCTCATTGATCCGGTAGATCGCCGCCGTCTTGACGCCGAGACCCACCTGGGCGCCAGACGGCACGACCGTGCCGCTGTCGGAGCTGTCAGCGCCCACCCGGCGAAGATTCTGGTAGATCAAATCCTGAAACTCGGCCCGCCGGCGCTTGAACCCCGTCGTGGTCATGTTCGCCATATTGTTGGAAATGACCTCGACGTTGGTCTGCTGGGCCTGCATTCCGGTACCAGCGATATCGAGCGAACGCATCTGTCGGTCTCCTGTGGCATTTTGTCACGATTCAAGTTGGGATTCCTGTTACGAACCCGGACCTGTCGGCAGCAGCTTGTCGATCGTGTTTTGCTGCCGGTCTCCCTCGGCCTGGATAAGCTGGGTGACGAACTGGAACTGGCGCAGATCGTTCATCATCCGCGTCACCTCCATCACCGGCTGAACGTTGGATTGTTCGATCGCACCTTGGACAATGCCCGGTGAAGCGACGGGCGAAGTGCTTGCGTCCGATATGAAATTGGTCGCTCCCTCCGCCCGCAACTTCATCGGATCGGTTGGCTGGACCACCCCGATCTTGCCGACCTGCCCATTCTCGGTGGAAACGGACCCGTCCCCCGAGATCGTAACCTGGGTATCGGGGGGGGAGAGTTGTATCGGCTTGCCATTCACGTCGAGCACCGCGTTGCCGCTGCTGTCCGCCAGCGTGCCGTCCGGCATCGGGCCGAAGCGTCCGCCCCTGGTCAGACGCGGCCCGGCCTTGGTGCTGACCGTGAAATACCCGTCACCGCTCAGTGCGAGGTCGAACGGGTTTCCCGTGTGCGTGATCGCACCCGGCTGGGACTCCCGGTATGTCGCCCGGTCCTGCGTATAGGTGATGGTGCGGCCGCCCGGGACTTGCGACGTCCCCGGCTGGTGGTCGATCCAATCGCTGAACTGAACACGCTCGGTGCGGAATCCGGGCGTGTTCGCATTGGCTATATTATTCGCGGTGACGTCCGTGGCCCGCTGTTGGGCGACAAGGCGTGATGCGGCGAGTGAAGTCGTGATGTCCATAAGGCATTGCCCGATCAGTCCGGGGATCATCACAGCAAGCGTCGTGCCACGCAGCGACGCCACGACGGATCGCGTCCAAACAGTTGAAAAGACGTCTGAAGAGCGGACGGCCCGCCCCGCCACTCACCCGGCACGATGTGCCGCCCGGCAATGACTGCCGGCCTGTCCGCGTCAACCTTTCATTAACCGTTGTCTGTCACCCTGCCGGGCATGAGTTCGTCGCCACCCAAACCCGAAACCGGAGACACCGCCGAAAAGGCGGGGAAGAAAGCCGGCAAGAGAAAGCTGGTCCTGCTCGCCGTGCCCGTCGTCCTGCTTCTGGCCGGTGGCGGGCTCTGGTTCAGCGGGATCCTGCCGCATCTGCTCGGCATGAATAAGCACGAGGAACATGTCGAAGAAGCCAAACCCCACCCACCCACTTACGTCGAACTGCCCGAGATGGTGGCCAATCTGAACGCCAATACGCACCGGCCCAGCTATGTGAAGCTGACCGCGCGAATAGAGGTGCCGAAACCCGATGACGTGGAGAGAGTCAAAGCTGCCCTGCCGCGCCTGCAGGACATGATGCAGACATACCTGCGGGAAATGCGGCCGGAGGAATTGCGCGGTTCCGCGGGTACCTATCGGCTGCGCGAGGAATTGCTGGTCCGCGCCAACGCCGCCGTCGCCCCCGCCAAGGTCAGCGATGTCCTGTTCACCCAGATGCTGGTCCAATGAGCGACACGCCAGAACAATCCGACGAAGATCTCGCCGCCGCCTGGGGCGCCGATACAGATGCCGAACCGGCACTGGACGGCGTGCAGGCGGCGCGTGTGCTCAACCAGGCGGAAATCGACAGCCTTCTCGGGTTCGACGAAGGGCCGTCCTCCGGCGAAGCCCGAACGGGCATGCAGAAAATCATCAGCTCCGGCCTCGTGTCCTACGAGCGCCTGCCGATGCTGGAGATCGTCTTCGACCGTCTGGTTCGAATCATGTCCACCAGCCTGCGCAATTTCACCTCCGACAATGTCGAGGTCGGCATCGACAACATTCTGTCATTGCGCTTCGGCGACTATCTGAATTCCATCCCCCTGCCCGCCATGCTGGCCGTGTTCAAGGCCGAGGAATGGGACAACCAGGGTCTGATGGTCATCGATTCCGCGATGATCTACTCGATCGTCGATGTACTTCTTGGCGGCCGGCGCGGCACCGCGGCGATGCGGATCGAAGGCCGCCCCTACACCACCATCGAACGCACCCTGGTCGAACGCCTGATCCAGGTGGTTCTGGCCGACCTGTCCACCAGCTTCGATCCCCTTTGTCCGGTGACGTTCCGGTTCGAGCGGCTGGAGGTCAATCCCCGTTTCGCCACCATCAGCCGCCTGTCGAATGCCGCCATCCTCGCCCGCCTGCGGATCGACATGGAAGATCGCGGCGGCCGCGTCGAACTGCTGCTGCCCTACGCCACGCTGGAGCCCGTCCGCGAGCTGCTTCTGCAACAGTTCATGGGCGAGAAATTCGGCCGGGATTCGATTTGGGAAACGCATCTGGCCGAACAGCTCTGGCACACCGACGTCGAATTGTCAGTCGTGCTCGATGAGCAGGTGATGCGCCTGTCGGACGTCATTTCACTGCGCCCTGGACAGCAACTGTTGCTCAACACCGCGCCCGGCGGAGCCGTGTCCGTCCGCTGCGGTTCCGTCGCATTGTTCGAAGGCCGGATGGGCCAGAAGAACAACAACGTCGCCGTCAAGATTGAACGCGAGATCGCGCGGACATCGCCGCACACGCGATTTTAGCCTTGCTCATCTTTTGTTAACGTTTGGTCGGCACGATGACTGGCATGGAATGGCCCCTCGAAATCGCCCTCGTCGTGCTCCTCGTGGCGACCCTTTGCCAGGCGATCAGGCTGGAGCGCGCGCTGGGTGTACTGAAGCGCGACCGGGCCTCGCTTGAGGCACTTGTCGCAGGCTTCAACGCCAGTACTCATCAGGCGGAAAGCGGCATCCAGCGGTTGCGCGCAGCCGCGGACGGTGCCGGACGGCAGATAGAAAGCCAGCTCGCCAAGTCCGTTTCGCTGAAAGACGATCTTTCGTTCCTCACCGAGCGCGGCGACCGTCTTGCCGACAGGCTCGATGCCCTCGTGCGATCCGCGCGGCCGCTGGCCCAGGAACGGTCGGCAACCGCGCCGGAAGCCCGTTCGCCGAAGGTCGGCGGCCAGGCCGAGCGGGACCTGTTGCAGGCCTTGCGGATGGCAAGGTGATGTTGACGATCCCCGCGCCCAGATTGCTGCCGGCCACGATCGCGACCCTCGCCGCCCTGTTGCTGTTGAAATGTGGCGTCCTGTTGCAGGCAGCGGTGGGCCGCGGCCCCAAGCCTGACAGCATGATGGTCGCCGCGGCGAACGCCGCGGCTGCGGAACCACCGAAGGAACATGCCAAAGCGGCAGCAGGCAGTCTGCCGCCGCCTGCACCGGCATCCCGGCCGAAGACGCCCCCGCCAGCGCCGCCGGCCCCGGACGCCACGCCTCCCATCAGCGAGAGTGAAAAAGCTCTTCTCCAGGATCTTCGGCAACGCCGCCAGGAACTGGACAGGCGGGCGGACGCGATAGCGACGCGCGAGTCAGTCCTGGTCGCGACAGAAAAGAGGCTCGCGGCCCGGGTCACCGAACTGCAAGCCCTGCAGAGGAAACTGGAAGGCCTGGATGCCGCGCAGAAGCAGAAGGAGGAAACCGGCTGGCAGGGCCTGGTCAAAGTTTACGAGGCCATGAAGCCTCGGGACGCGGCGACGATCTTCAACGACCTGTCGATGCCCGTGCTGCTTCAGGTGCTCGACCGGATGAAGGATGCAAAGGCCGCCTCTGTCCTGGCGGCCATGAACCCCGACAAGGCGCGCGACGTGACGGCGGAGCTGGCGCAGATGCGAACCGGCCGCGATGCCCCGGCCGCGCCGGTGACCGGATCGAAGTCCAACGTCGCTGGCAACTGATCTAGTAGATGCAAAGGAGACTGTAAGATGGCGATCGACAAGTCCATGAACGTTCTGATCGTGGACGACTACAAGACGATGCTGCGGATCATCCGCAATCTGCTGAAGCAGATCGAGTTCAACAATGTCGAGGAGGCGACGGATGGCGCCGAAGCGCTGTCCAAACTGCGTGGCGGCAACTTCGGTCTGGTGATCAGCGACTGGAACATGGCGCCGATGACCGGCCTGCAGCTCTTGCAGGAGGTGCGGGCTGACAACCGCCTGAAGACCACACCGTTCATCATGATCACCGCCGAGAGCAAGACCGAGAACGTAATCGCCGCCAAGGCGGCAGGCGTTTCCAATTATATCGTCAAACCGTTCAACGCGGAGACGCTCAAGGACAAGATCGAGAAAGTCCTGGGAAATGCTTAATGTTTTCGAAGGCGCCGGCCCGAACGGAATCGATGCGCTCAAAGAGAGACTGGCAACGATCAGAGCCCGAAAGCACGACATCGACCATGAAATGGTGACGGAGGTAGTACGCGCCGTGCTGACAACGATTAGCGACGACCTGACCGCGAAGGAAGCATCGCTTTTGCGGGAGGTCGAAGAACTTGGACGGACGATCGCCATCGCAAAGTCGGAAATCGCCGCGCTGCGGGTGGACGACATCACCGATCACGACATCCCCTTCGCCACGGATGAGCTGGACGCCATCGTCGATCACACCGCGCAGGCGACACATGCGATCCTGGAAAGTTGCGAGATGCTGGATGAGGTATCCGCGACGGTCAGCGGCGATCCGGCAGCGAAACTTCAGGCCGCGACCACACGGATTTACGAAGCCTGTAGCTTTCAGGACATAACCGGACAGCGGATCACCAAGGTGGTGACAACACTGAAGACGATCGAGGAAAAGGTGGCACATATCATCGGCACGTTCGGGCCGTCCGCGGCCGAAGCCGCGCGACGTGCCGCCGATCACATCGCCACCGATGCGGATCTGCTGAATGGACCGCAACTGCCGGCGCACGCCATGGATCAATCGGATATCGACAAGTTGCTGGCCAGTTTCGAATGATCCATCCCAGGACATCGCGCGCGTTCGCCTTCGGCGCGATCCTGGCCATGGCGGCCTCCGCAAGCCAACCCGCCCCCGCCGGCGAAACACAAGCACGCACAACGACCGTTCGATCCGGCAACCATCCGGGCTTCGGCCGGGTCGTGATCGATACGGTTGGAAACACCAGCTACCAGATCGATCAGGCGGGCGACCAGGTGGTCGTGCGCTTCGATCCTGACATCAGATTGGGCAACCCTCCGTCCCCGCCACGGAACGTGATCTCGATAAGGACCGACGGTTCGACAGTCGAGCTGACCTTGAACCACGGCGTCCTGTTGCATCCCATGCGGATGAACGGTCGCGTCGTCCTCGATATACAAGACGCCCGCGAGAACCCCAGCCCGCCGGCGAAAGCCCACCAGGGCGAGGCCTCGCCCGAGATCAAACCTGGGCCAGGCCGACCGTCCGTGATGGCCACGTCGCCTGAACTTGGCGGCCGGTCCGGCGGCGCCTCGCCTGAGACGGTTCCACAACCTCCCGCAACACCGGAGCGTGCCCGCGTGGAGACGCAGCCGCTCGCAACGCCGCTGGCCACTCAACCGGCGCCCGATCCCCCGGCCCTGGAAGTGACCCAGCAGACTCCGCCCGGCCGCGACGTGATGCCGGAGAACGAAGGTCCGGTTGGCCTCCGGGCGCGACGGGTCAAACTCCCGAATGGGATGGAGGGATCGGCCCTCCTGGTGCCGTTCGCCAGCACGACCGCGGCGGCGTCGTTCCGAAGCGGGGACAGCGCCTACATCGTCTTCGATGAACGGCGGCCGGTGGACATGGCGCCGCTGAGAAGCGATCCCGTGTTCGGGCTGGCATCCGTTCAACTCCTGCCCGGTGGCACACTGTTGCGCGTCCCGCTGCCGCCGGCGCTTTCGCTAGCGCTGACGCAGATGCCTCGAGGCTGGCGGATCGCGGCACTGACAACCGCGCTGAAGCGGCAGCCCATCGCCGCGACCTTTGCCGACGGGCGCCTGAACCTGGCGGCGGAGCAGTCCGGCGATGTCGTCAGCCTGGCCGACCCCGATACCGGGGCTACGCTTCTGGTGGGAACCCAGCACCGCCCCGGCCAGGGGGTGGCGACAATGCGTCGCAGCACCGAATTCATCCTGCGCCCAACGACTCAGGGGGTGGTGGTCGAGCCTCTATCGGACTCGACCGCTTTGAAACCATCACCGACTGGATTCACCCTGTCCGGCGGTTCCGCGGGCCTCGCTCTTTCCTCGCCCACAAGCATGACGGATGTGCTGATGGATGCCGCGCATCTGACCAGACGGTTGGATTTTCCGACCATGCCGCCCGACGCGCTGTTGCGACAAGCCATACAGCAGCTTGCCGACGCATCCACGGCGCCGCCGATGGCGCGTGGTTTTAAGCATCACGTTGCCGCGGAAAATCTGATGGCGCTCGGTCTGGCCGCCGAGGCGGAAAGCCTGCTGCACATGGCGGCGGAACAGGACCCACGCGAGGCAGCCTCGGCCGACACCGGCGCCTTGACGGCGATCGCCGCATTGCTGGCCGGACGCAAAGATGAGGCCGATGCGCTGAGCGACCCGCGCTTGGACGGTTCTGACGAGATCGCGTTGTGGCGGGCGGTGCGGCAGGCGATGCGAGACGAAGGCTCGCCGCAGGCAGCGGCCGTATTCGCCTCGACGGCGCCTCTGGTCTTTCAGTATCCGGCGCCGATTCGCGAACACATCCTGCCGCTGATCATCGAAACGATGATCCAGGGCGGCGAAATCGCCCCGGCGGCCCGCCTGCTGAAACAGCGCGAGAGCGATCCCAGACTGTCCTACGCGCGTGCCTTGATGCGACAGGCCGACGGTGACACCGATCAGGCATTGACCATGCTGGATGCGCTGGCGAACGGACACGACCAGTTCGACCGGGCACGGGCGGCGGTTCGCGCCGTGGAAGTGCGCCTCGCCGCGCACAAGCTGGACAAGACCCAGGCGGCGGATGCCCTCGACAAGCTGCTGTATGCCTGGCGAGGCGATGCGCGGGAACTGGCGCTGCGCGAGCGTGTGGCGGAACTGCGCGGGCAAATCGGCGCGTGGCGCGCCGCCTTGGCCACCTTGAGGCAGGCCGAGATCGACTTTCCCGAACAGGCCGCTCCGATTCACGAACGGCTGAAGGGCATGTTCGCCGGAATGATCCGCGAATCAGGAATGCAGCAGGCGCAGCCGATCGAATTCGTGACGATGGTGGATGAGAACACCGACCTCATGCCGGACGTTGGGGACGAGGAGTCGGTGGAGCAGCCCCTGGCCGATCGGCTTCTGGCGCTCGATCTCCCCGGCAGAGCGAAACCGGTGCTGGAAAAATTGTTGCGATCGGCCAGGTCGGACACGGCGAAGGCACGGTTCGGCAACAGCCTTGCCACGCTGGAGTCGCGTGAGGGGAACGATGCCGGCACCCTGGCAACCCTGGATGGCTCGGAAGGCCACGATCTGCCACCCGAGCTGGTCGAACAGCGTACGATACTGCGTGCGAATGCGGTGGCTCGGCGCGGCGATCCAGCGGGAGCCGCTGCGATGCTGGTCCCATTGCACACCGGACATGCGGCCGAGGTAAGGGCTCAGATCCTGGAGAATGCGGCGGATTGGGCCGGCGCGGCGCAGGCATGGTCGGAGTGCGCCGCCCTCCAGCTGCCTGAAAGCGGCGCATTGGACGACGCCCAGACACGCACGATGCTGCGCCTCGCCACCGCGACCGCCCGCGCCGGCGACGACGCGGGGCTTGCAACGCTCCGCCTCAAGTACGGCACCCGAATCGGCTCGGGGCCGCTCGGCGACATGTTCCGCCTCCTGACCGCCGAACCCATCCGGACATCGAAGGATATTCAACGGTCGAGTCAGGAGGTCAGCCTTGCCGCATCGCTTCCCGCTGACCTGAAGGCGCTTCGGGCCGATGAGATGGCGCGCTGAGGGTTTCACGCGGGCGCCATGCGATTTTCTCGCGGCTCAGACGAAAAAGAGGCTTGCACCCCCGGCCCCTTGTCATCATGTTCCGCCGCCTTGGCCCCAGGGGACCGTGGGCGCTTTTGGCGCGTACGGTCCAACAGGCCGTCTACTGGTAGGAAGGGGTACGCGATGAACGCACTCAGCCCGCTGGGGATGGTCTCGGAACTTCCGAGCAGCAACCAGACGCAGTCCGACGCTGAGCGGACACATTCGGAAGTCCATGGCACGGAGGTCCAGAAGGACTATTTCGTCCAAAGGGACGGCGTAAAGTTCGCCGGCACACATTTGCTGGTCGATCTTTGGGGCGCCTCTAATCTGGGCGATCCGGATCACATTGACCGCGCGCTGCGCAACGCCGCGGAAGCGGCGGGCGCGACGATCCTGCACGGACATTTTCACCACTTCTCGCCCAACGGCGGGGTCAGTGGTGTTCTTGTGCTGGCGGAGAGTCATATCTCCATCCACACATGGCCCGAGCGCAATTTCGCGGCGATCGACATCTTCATGTGCGGCGCATGTAATCCGTACGACGGATTGCCCGCACTGAAAGCTGCATTCCAGCCTCAATCCATCAATCTTGGCGAACAGCGGCGCGGCCTGATCGCTTAACCTGCTCCCTTGGCAGGCGGCCTGACCGATCGACAAGCGACAGCCCGGGCGCAGGCTCGGGCTGTCAACGCATGGAGTAACCACGATGCCTACCGATAGCTGGATCAACGAAACGCTTTACCCGGATTGGGGTCAGCGCTTCGCCGTAACGCGCGAACTGGCGCGGGTGAAAAGCGATTTCCAGGATATCGCCATCTTCGAAAGTGCCTCCCACGGACGGGTCATGGTGCTGGATGGCGTGATCCAGATCACCGAGGCCGATGAGTTCGTCTACCAGGAAATGCTCACCCATGTGCCGCTGCTGGCGCATGGCGCGCCCGAAAACGTGCTGATCATCGGCGCGGGCGATGGCGGCGTGCTGCGCCGTGTGCTTCAGCACGATAGCGTGAAGCGCGCCGTGATGGTGGAGATCGACGGCGAGGTCATTCGTCTGTCGAAGGAATTCCTGCCGAAGATCGCCGGCGACGCCTGGACCGACAAACGCGCGGACGTGATCGTCGGCGACGGCATTGACTATGTGAAACGCGCTCCGGATGCGTCGTTCGATGCCATCATCGTCGATTCCACCGACCCGATCGGGGTGGGCGAGGTCCTGTTCACCGACGATTTCTACAGCAACTGCGCGCGGGTCCTGACGGCGCGGGGTCTGGTCGTCAATCAGTGCGGAGTCCCGTTCATGCAGGCGGACGAGCTGCGTGACACCAGCGCCCGCCGACGGAAATTCTTCCCCCATGTCACCGCCTATGTCGCCGCGGTTCCGACCTATGTCGGCGGCTTCATGACGCTGGGCTGGGCGGCGAAAGACGCCTCATTGGCCGCGACGTCCGTGGAAACCATTCGCGCCCGCGCCAGCAAGGCGGGGATTCTGGGCACCACGCAATACTGGACGCCCGAAATCCATACCGGAGCGTTCAACCTGCCGCCATACATCGCACGTCACCTGCCGGTGGCTTGAGTTCATATCGCTTTTGCCATCAAGCTGCCGTGGTGACGTGCGACACGATAGACTGAAGCCGTCCGATCACTCTTGAGGAAGTCCGCATGCGGTTCGTCGTTGCTCCCTTCGTCGTGGCGACTTTTCTGCTGACAGCGGCGATTGCCCCGGTCCATGCCCAGGTGGACAGCCGCGAAGGCATCGCGTTGCAGAACCAGATCTACCAGCTTCGCCAGGAGCTGAAATCGGTCGAGGACCAGATGGCCCGCGGTGGCGGATCGGGCAACCGAAGCACCATCTACGCGCCGCCTCCGCAGCAATCCGGCGGGGGTAACGATCTCCTGGCGCAACTCCTGACCCGCGTCGATGCGCTGGAGGACCAGGTCCGCCAGCTACGTGGCCGGATCGATGAAACGCAGAACCAGCTTCAGCGCCAGGGCGAAGACGTCAACAAGCGCATCGACGACCTGGCGTTCCAGATCAGCCCGCAGGGTAGACAGCCGGGCGCTCCCGCCCTCCCCCCGCCCTCCACCAGCGGTCAGGGCCCTACTCCAACCTCATTGACCCCGCCGCCCAGCGTTCGCCCGGCTGCCCCACAGGGCCCGCGCACACCCGAGGTCGCCCTGCAGGAGGGCAACGCCGCCCTCGCACGTCGGGACTATACCGGCGCAGAAGCCGCAGCGCGGGAAGTTCTGGCGAATCGTACATCGCCACGCGCCTACGATGCCCAGATTCTTCTTGCGCACTCGCTGGCCGGTGAGAAGCAATACGCCCAGGCGGCGATCGCGTTTGATGATGCTTACAATCGCTCCCGCAAGGGCACCCACGCCCAAGATGCCCTGCTGGGTCTGGCCAGTTCGTTGAATGCGATCAACGAGAAGAAAGCGGCCTGCGACACGCTGACCCGTCTGCGAACCGACTTCCCGCAGCCTCGCCCGGACATCCGGGAAGGCATGACCGCGACCGCGCAGAAGGCGGGGTGTCACTAGCCGGGCCATGTCGGAGACCCATCCCTGTCTGGCGATCGCGTTCGCCGAGGCGATGGATCGGTTGGGACCGCTCGAACCCCGCCCTGCCCTGGCGGTCGCGGTCTCTGGCGGGGCCGACAGCATGGCTTTGGCCCTTCTGGCCCGGAATTGGGTGCACGAACGTGACGGGACCGTGCTTGCCTTGGTCGTCGATCATGGTTTGCGCGCGGCATCCGGGGACGAAGCGCGTCTCACTGTCGAACGCCTCGCGCATCTCGGCGTACCGGCGAGGCTGCTGCCGCTCACAACCCTGACGCATGGTCCGGCCCTGGCCGAGCGGGCACGGATCATGCGCTACCAGGTGTTGTCCGAAGCCTGCCGAGAGGCTGGCATCCTGCATCTGCTGCTTGGCCACCATGCCGCGGATCAGGTCGAGACGCTGGCCATGCGTGTGCTGCGCGACAGCCAGACGCATGGCCTCGCCGGCATGGCGGCGGTGGTGGAAACCCGCAACCTTCGCCTGCTGCGTCCCCTGCTGGACATCGAGCCGACCCTGTTTCGCGCTTTCCTGACCGCTCGCGGCATCGATTGGGTTGAAGATCCATCCAACCGGGACCTCCGGGCGCTGCGGCCCAGGTTGCGGCACAGCTTCGGGGCTCACATCCCGAACGAAAGCGGATTGCCGCGAGCAATGTCAGCTGTCGGCCAAGTGCGGGCGCGGGAAGAAACCGAAGCCGCCATCGAACTCGCCAACCGCGCGACGATCCGTCCGGAAGGGTTCGCTGTGCTCTCGCCCGGTCGGATCGGTGCGGCTGCCTTGAGCAATCTGGTGCGAACAATCGGCGGCGCGGCCTATCCCCCCAGCCCGGCGCAGATCAACGACCTCGCGGCACGGCCGAGGCCGGCAACCTTGGCCGGCGTACGGATCCTGCCCGCCGGACGGTTCGCCGACGGCCTGCTGGTGGTCCGCGAGGAAGCCGCGATCGCGGAACCGGCCGAAGCAGCGGACAACGTGATTTGGGACAGCCGCTTCCGTTTGATCGCGCACCAGGGTTTCCCCGAAGGCGGGACGATTGGAAAGCTGGGATCCGATGCCGCCCGGTTCAGGGGCTGTTCGGACCTGCCCTCCGCAGTTCTAAGGACCTTGCCGGCTGTCAGGTTCGGCAAAATTCTCGCAGAGGTGCCGCATTTGGGATATGCGACCAACCAGAATGGCGTGGGCACAGCAATGCTGTTCAGCCCGCCCAGGCCAATTGGCGGCCCGTGTTTTGTACCGGCAAGCCAGCATACTCGCTGGTGAAATCGTACTTTGAGTTGTTATTCTTGGCGGCTTGGTGAAGCATCCTCGCGAGACGGGGATGCAGGGAGCGATCCCGCACACTATGTTAACGCTGTTTCGCCGGACCTAATATCGTTTACCAATACCTGGCGTCCCTGTCGGACTGAGAACGTGAGCAAAGTCATATGAGCAATTTTGGCCGCAACCTCGCGCTGTGGGTGATCATCGCCCTGCTGCTCGTGGTGCTATTCAACCTGTTCCAGCCCGGGGTGAGCCATACCAACTCCACGCAAATTGCCTACTCGGACTTCATCAGCGAGGTGAACACCGGGCATGTGCGCGACGTGGTGATCCAGGGGCGGACCGTCTCCGGTCAGCTGAACGACGGGCGGACCTTCCAGACCTACACGCCGGAAGACCCGTCGCTGGTCAAGACGCTCACCGACAAGAATGTGCGGGTGATCGCCAAGCCGGAAGACAGCGATGTCAATCCGCTGCTGCATTACCTGCTGTCCTGGTTCCCGATGCTGCTGCTGATCGGCGTATGGGTCTTCTTCATGCGCCAGATGCAGTCGGGCGGTGGGCGTGCGATGGGCTTTGGTAAAAGCCGCGCGCGAATGCTGACCGAAAAGCAGGGCCGCGTGACATTCGAGGATGTGGCCGGAATCGATGAGGCCAAGGGCGAGCTTCAGGAAATCGTCGAATTCCTGAAGGACCCGCAGAAGTTCCAGCGCCTCGGCGGCAAGATTCCCAAGGGGGTGCTGCTGGTCGGCCCTCCCGGCACCGGCAAGACCTTGCTGGCCCGTGCCATCGCGGGTGAGGCCAACGTGCCGTTCTTCACGATTTCGGGATCGGACTTCGTGGAGATGTTCGTGGGCGTCGGCGCGTCCCGCGTGCGCGACATGTTCGAACAGGGTAAGAAAAACGCCCCCTGCATTATCTTCATCGACGAAATCGACGCGGTCGGCCGCCATCGCGGTGCCGGCCTCGGCGGTGGCAATGACGAGCGCGAGCAGACCCTCAACCAGATGCTGGTCGAGATGGACGGCTTCGAGTCGAACGAAGGCGTCATCCTGATCGCGGCGACCAACCGCCCCGACGTGCTGGACCCGGCGTTGCTGCGTCCCGGCCGCTTCGACCGCCAGGTCGTGGTGCCGAACCCTGACGTGAACGGGCGCGAGAAGATCCTGCGCGTGCATATGCGCAAAGTGCCGCTGGCCTCTGACGTCGATCCGAAGGTCATTGCGCGCGGAACCCCCGGATTCTCGGGCGCAGATCTGGCGAACCTCGTGAACGAAGGCGCGCTATTGGCTGCTCGCCTCGGCAAGCGCGTCGTCGCGATGGCCGAATTCGAGGCCGCCAAGGACAAAGTGATGATGGGCACCGAGCGCCGCTCGCTGGTCATGTCCGAGGCGGAGAAGCGGATGACCGCCTATCATGAGGCTGGCCACGCGCTGTGCGCGATGCACGAGCCGGAATGCGATCCGGTCCACAAGGCCACGATCATCCCGCGCGGCCGCGCGCTTGGCCTGGTCATGAGCCTGCCTGAGGGCGACCGCTACTCGAAGTCCAAGTCCAAGCTGCTGTCTGAGTTGACCATGGCGATGGGCGGACGTGCCGCCGAAGAGATCATCTTTGGCCCGGACAAGGTTTCGAACGGCGCCGCCGGCGACATCAAGATGGCCACCGATCAGGCTCGGCGGATGATCACCGAGTGGGGCATGTCGGACAAACTCGGCATGATCGCCTACGGTGACAACAGTCAGGAGGTCTTCCTGGGTCACTCGGTGACCCAGAACAAGAACGTCTCGGAAGCCACCGCGCGGGAAATCGACGGCGAGATCAAAGACATCATCGACCGTGCCTACAGCAAGGCCCGTCGTCTTCTGACTGAAAACGTAGAGGAGCTGCACCGGTTGGCTCGCGGCCTGCTGGAACACGAGACGCTGTCCGGCGATGAAATCCGGACGGTGCTGCGCGGTGAACCGGTGATCCGCAAGGTTGTGGATGAGCCGGCGCCCGAATCGCGCCGGGCTTCCGTCCCAACGGCCGGCCGGCCGGCGGCTCCAGCGGGAGGGGCGGCCCCGGCACCCCAGCCGGGCTGAAGTTTCGGTCTATCGGATCAGATGGCGGCCTCAGGGCCGCCATCTTTTTTTGGGGCCCAAGGCCGCCGGAACAAGCACATTTCCGCTTCGGCCGGCTTCCTTCCGTTGATCACGCGTTCGGCCTCCTTCAGCCACGGCATGAAACGATCGACCGGTTGCGTGAGTACCCCTGTTGACGCCTCGCGCATGTTGCTGCAACGAAGCGCCGTGTTCTACCGGCAGAAACATCTTCTGGCGATCGAAGGGCTGGAACCGCCCGCGATCAGCCAATTGCTCGACCTCGCGGAGAGCTACGTGCTGCTCAACCGGTCCGGCAAAACGCAACGCGACCTGCTACGCGGGCGCACCCTGATCAATCTGTTTTTCGAGGACAGCACCCGCACCCGCACCAGCTTCGAGCTGGCCGGCAAGCGCCTCGGGGCCGACGTGATCAACATGTCCGTCTCCACGTCCTCGGTGAACAAGGGCGAGACGCTGATCGATACCGCGGCAACGCTGAACGCGATGCACTGCGACCTGCTGGTGGTGCGGCACGACCAATCCGGTGCGCCGAACCTGTTGGCTCAGATCGTCGATGCCGCCGTGATCAACGCCGGCGACGGGACGCACGAGCACCCGACGCAGGCGCTGCTGGATGCGCTGACGATCAAGCGGCGCAAGGGACGCATCGCCGGGCTGATCGTGGCGATCTGCGGCGATATCGCGCATTCCCGGGTCGCCCGATCCAACATCCACCTGCTGACAACGATGGGCTGCCAGGTCCGTGTCGTCGGCCCACCGACCCTTATTCCCGCCGAGGTCGCCGATCTGGGCGTCACTGTCTTCCATGACATGGCAGCCGGCCTGGCCGGCGCCGACGTTGTGATGATGCTGCGGCTGCAGCGGGAACGGATGTCACGGGGTCAGGTACCGAGTGCGCGCGAGTATTTCCGCTTCTACGGCCTGGACATGGACAAGCTTGCCCATGCGAAGCCGGACGCCATGGTCATGCACCCTGGCCCAATGAACCGCGGTGTTGAGATCGACAGTGCCGTCGCCGACGATCCGCTCCGCAGCGTGATCAAGGAACAGGTCGAGATGGGGGTGGCCGTTCGCATGGCTGTCCTGGACATGCTGTCACGAGGCCATCACCGGAATGAACCCTGATACGCTTTTCTCCCAGGTTCGCATCCTGGGTGCCGGGGTTGACGTCACCGGCGACCTGCTGGTGCGTGATGGCCTGATCGCGGATTTTGGTGCATCGCTGGGCCGTCCAGACGGCGCGACGGTCATCGAGGCGGAAGGTGCGATTCTCTGTCCGGGCCTTGTCGATATGCGGGCCGCCCTCGGCGAGCCCGGATTTGAATATCGCGAAACCATCGCATCCGCGGCGGTCGCGGCAGCGGCCGGCGGCATCACGACCCTGGCTGCGCTGCCTGACACGCAGCCGGCCATCGACGATCCGGCCTTGGTGCAGTTGTTGCGAACCAGGGGCCACGAAACCGGCAGCCTGACTATCCTCCCTTATGGCGCTGTCACCCGCGGTTGCCGCGGTGAGGAACTGGCTGAACTGGGGCTGTTGCGCGAAGCGGGGGCGGTCGCGTTCACCGACGGCTCGCGTGCGATCGGGCCGGCCCGACTGATGCGACTGGCGCTGTCCTATGCCCGTGGCTTCGGTGCCCGGATCGTGCAGCATCCGGAAGAACCGTCGCTCGCTGCCGGCGGCGCAGCCACGGAGAGCGAACAGGCAACACGGCTGGGACTGCCCGGCATTCCCGCAGCGGCCGAGGCGATCATGGTGGCCCGCGACATCAGGCTTGCCGAGCTCACGGGCGGCGCGGTGCATTTCGCCCATGTCTCGACCGGCGATGCGCTGGTGTTGATCCGCCAAGCCAAGGATGCCGGATTGGCGGTCACCTGTGACACCGCCCCTCCTTACTTCGACCTGAACGAAACGTCGATCGGCGATTTCCGAACCTATGCCAAGCTGTCGCCTCCCTTGCGGAAGGAACACGACCGCAAGGCAGTGATAGCAGCGCTGGCCGATGGCACGATCGATGCGGTGGCGTCCGATCACCAGCCGCGCGATGCGGACGACAAGCGCCTGCCGTTCGCGCTGGCATCCGCCGGCGGATCTGGCCTGGCGACCCTGCTCGCGGTCACCTTGGCGCATGTGCACAATGGATCGCTCCCCCTTCCCGCGGCCATCGATCTCCTCACCGCCCGGCCCGCGGCCCTTCTCGGAATCGAGACCGGACGGATCGCCAAGGGCGCCGAGGCCGATTTGTGCCTTTTCGACCCGGACCGCATCTGGAAGGTCGAAGCCGGCGAACTGCCCGGCAAGGCCCAGAACACACCGTTCGACGGGCGTGCGCTGGAAGGTGTTGTGCTGGGAACCTGGAAGCGGGGAAAGCGGGTCTTCGGCTAATCGGCTTCATTTCGGTGCGAGAGGGCGCCCATGTCCCGGTTCATCAGGGCGATTTGTATCGGTAGCCTGATCGCCAGCCTGAGCGCATGCGCCGGACCTGAGCGTCCATTCTGCGCCCCAGGGCTGGGACCGCCCGTCGTTCTGTTCAGCCTGTTCTTCGGCAAAGCGATTCCCGGCCGGGGCGATCTGACGGACAAGGAGTGGCAGTCGTTTCTCGATGACACGGTCACCGCCAACCTGCCGAATGGCTACACGATACTGGACGCGAACGGCGCCTGGATGAATCCGATGACACACAAGACCATCAAAGAGGGCACCAAAGTTCTCTTGGTCGCGCTACCCGAAGTGCCCGACAGCCTGGCGGCGATCAACCGCATCAGGAACGAGTATCAGATCAGGTTCCGCCAGCAACTCGTGGGCATGACGGCGGAGCACGCCTGCGGCGCGTTCTGACCTCAGGGTGCCTTTCCGACCTGCCCGGTGACCTTGTGCCCGATGATCGGCAGGTCGATGACGACCGGCCCTTTTGGCGGCTCAACCGGATAGGTCGGAACGAAGACATCGACCCGCCCCGCCCCACCGGCGTCCGGTCCGTCGTTCACGCCCAACTCACCGGTAACCGGAAAACTGGAGACAAGACGGAAATCACTGCTCCGTAGGACATCGGCGAACCGCGCCATTTCGCGAAGGTCCGGCCAGAAGTTTTGTTGTGCGACGATCATCGCGACACCGTTGTCTTTCAGCATCTGCTCGATGCCGGCCTCTTGCAAATCGACCTGCTCCACGCCTCTGATACGCTCGACCGCGATTTTCAGGAGCTCCTTGTCAGCACGAAGCAAGGTCAGGTCGCGACGCTCGGCATGTTCTCGCATATCAAAATTGAAATTGCCGTCGCGATAGCCTGAGAACATGACCACCCCTCCATGTGGCGCCTGATCGGCGACATACTGGGCGATTTCACGGTAGCCGGCGACGACCGGGGGCGGATACCAGAACAGGCTGTAGAAGTAGGTGCCCGCACCAAGGAGAAGAATCGCCGCCTGTCCCAATGGGCCACGTCCCGCCAGCGTCGAGACAGTGAACGCCGCGAGCAGGACGACCGGAAACAGGGCCATCAGGTCATGTCGCGGCTCCCGGACGCTGATCGCCGAGAAGAAGACATAGCCCGTGGCGAACCAGGCGATCAGCATCACCCCCATCCAGGGCTCCAACCCCGCCCGCAACCGACGGCCGAGCCCGAGGATCACACCGATCGCCGCGAGGGCAACCGTGGCGGAGCCCAACTGGTGCGGCATCAGCTTGGCGTAGAACAGCCACGCGCCGAGGCTGTCCCTGGCGAGGTCGCCAGGCCTTCCCGCAACCGATCCAACATTGGCCGAACCGAACTTGTAGATCATGAACATTGCCGGAGCGGATGCAACGCATCCGGCGGCAATCGCGATCAGAACGTGCCGATCGATCAGGATGCGCCATCCGCGTGCCGCCAGACCTGCCGCGGCCACTGGAACCACCAGGAAGGCGGCGTTGTATTTCGTGTAGATGGCAGCGAGCAGGAAAGCGGCGGCGAGATACAGATGCTGAGGCGAATCATGCCGGAGATACGCGCACACCCACACCATCGCAATCAGGCCGAGAGCATAGGCGGGGATATCCAGCATGACCTGGCGCCCCCAGTAAGCCACCTCGGGTGCGCCGATCATCATCAGGGCCACGCCGAGCGCAGCGGACCGGGGCAACCACTGGCGTGAAAATCCGTAGGCTCCAACGCCAAGTAAAAAAATAAACAGCGTTACAGAAAGTTGCGCGATTGCGTGGCTGACCCCGAATATGGCGTAACAGACAGCTTCGATCACATAAAAGAACGGTGGATAGAACAGGATCGTAAGCGATGGATAGCGGATGTAATAATCCATCGCCCATGCGGCGGCATGGCCGAAGGGGTGGTCACGCACCAGATCCATAATGAACGCGCCATTCAGGGCGTGACGCGGCGCGTCGCTCCAGGAGAAATCGCCCGCATATGGTGCCGTCAGCATCATCCCCGCGCTGGCCGCGAGAAGCACAATAAGGACAAGCGCGTTGGAAATACGGCGCATTTCCGATACATCGCGAACGACACGACCCGCCAAAGAATTCATTACGTCAACCTCGGCATCATTTCGCTCAGGCGCGTCTGCGACGATCTCACCGAAACGATAGCACAGGGATGGTCGGGGATCATGAGATGATTTCGCGCGCATCCAGCCGCGCCTTGTCGATCGTGGCGACAAAAAAAGGGCGCCCGAGGGCGCCCCAATTCCTTCGCCGCAAGGGCGAAACTTACTTGATGATGATTTCCACGCGCCGGTTCTGCGGCTCGCGAACGCCCGCGCCGGTCGGGACCAG
>JARLIN010000390.1 GCA_031291715.1 Rhodopila sp.
CTCTACCCGCGGCTGCGTGACCTATTGCCGCGACGATCAAATTGCGCTGGACAGCGCCGTGTTCCAGCGGCTGGACGATAATACGACGATGCTGCGGTTCCGCTATGACGGCACGGCCTATGTCGCCGACTGGGCGCTGGATGCATTCCACAACCTGCAACACGAATTCTTCAGCGATCCGCGCTACCAGATCATGCTGACCCCCGCGAAGGGCCAGATTCTGCTGATCGACAACTACCGGATGCTGCACGGCCGCGAGCGCTTTTCCGACGATGGTACAGAAGCCGGCCCAAAGCGCAGCCTGCGCCGGATATGGCTTGCCCGTGACCAGTTGCCAATCCTTCACAACGCCATCGACCAGCACAAGGAAAGGCGCGCCCTGCAGCCGTTCAAGGCGTACGACATTCAGCCTGCGTCAGGCGACTTCGCGGTGGCCAGCCCGTTGCAGGTCGGCATCCGACGGGCAGCATAGCCTGCTCCTGGTCAACCACGCCCATCGGAGCCCGCCGCTTATGCAAGCGATTGCCAGTCTTTCCGTCGTTAGCTTCCTGACGTCACTCGCTACCGCCGCGCTGGGGGTGGGCGGCGGGCTCGGGCTGTTGTCCGTCATGCCCGCCTTCCTGCCGATCTCGGCGGTCGTCCCGGTGCACGGGGTGACCCAACTCGTCAGCAATGCCAGCCGGTTCATGTTCGACTATCGGCAGGCAGAGTGGCGTCTGCTACCGGCCTATGTCGCCGGCGCCTGCGCCGGGGGGTTCCTGGGATACCAGTTCATTGGGCACGTGCCGGACATCTACCTGACGGCGGTGATGGGGGTGTTCATCCTGCTATGCACATGGACCGATCTGGTGAAGAAGCTCGGAAGGGTGCTGACCGGGTTCTTTCCATTGGGCTTCATCCAGACCTTTCTCTCCCTGTTCGTCGCCAGCGTCGGCCTGATATCGCAGCCCGTTCTGATCAAGCGGGGGCTGGCGAAGAACCGGGTGATCGTCACCCACGCCATGCAAATGAGCGTGCTGCATGCGCTGAAGGTGTTCGCCTTCGTGGTTGCCGGATTCCCATTCATCCGCTATTGGCAGATCATGCTGGCAATGACGGCCGCGTCGGCGGCGGGATCCTATTTCGGCGCCTATTGCCGCGACACCATCCCCGAACGCGTCGGCGTCGTCATTCTGAAATCCAGCATCACGTTCTTTGCCGGCAAGATGATCTTCGATTTCCTGATGCGGACGTAACCGGCGCCGATGCGACTTCTGGTAATCGAGGACAACGAGAAGCTCGCGCTGCTGATGAAGAAGCTTCTGAGCGATAGCGGCTACACCGTGGATGCCGTTCCTACCGCGCAAGCTGGCAATGCAGCGCTCGATGTCACGGAGTACGATCTCATCGTCCTCGACCTTTCCCTGCCCGATCAGGACGGCACGGAACTGCTGCGCTCGCTTCGTCGCGCCGGGCACGCCATCCCGGTACTTGTCGCTACCGCCCGCGCGGATGTCGTCCAGCGCGTGCAGACGCTGAACCAGGGCGCCGATGATTACCTGGTCAAACCGTTCTCGCTGGACGAGTTGCTGGCGCGGGTGCGTGCCCTGCTGCGCCGCCCCCGGCAGGTCACACAAACCGTGCTGACGGCCGGCAACGTGGCACTGGATACCTCGGCCATGACCCTGCGCGTCGACGGCAGTCCGGTGCTGGATCTGCCGCGCCGGGAGTTCGCCGTTCTGGCCGCCCTGCTCGGCCAGAAGGGCAGGCTGTTGCCCCGGCAGAAGCTGGAGGACGCGGTCTACTCGTTCGATCAAGAAGTCACGCCGAACGCGATCGAAGCAGCGGTGTCGCGGCTGCGCCGCCGGCTGGAAGCGCACGATGCCGCAGTTACGATCACCGCGATGCGAGGACTGGGCTACATTCTGGCGGAACGCGACAGTTGCTGACGCAGGACCGGATGCCGACCCTGTCGCGCATTCTCGCAGTGCGATCCACTTGGGTCGCCGCGGCTGTGACGCTGCTGTTGGTCGTGTTCTTCTTCGCCAAATACATGCTGGACACACCGAACCTCCGGCGTGCCACGCTGGAGGATGAAATCAGCACGATCCTCGCGTCGCTGCGCAACGGCGAGGATCCGTCCCGCCTCTACGAATTCCGGCACTATCCGGGCGCCTACGGGTTTCGCGTGTTCGATCGCCGCCTGCCACAGACCAGGCGCCTGATCGCGACAGCCAACCCGGAACTGTTCCCTTCGCTTGCCCAGCTCACCGACGAGGCGAACCGCAACGGTGAGCCGGAGATTACCGAAGGCTTCGGCCGCCTGCCGGGTCCGCATGGTCAGCCGGCAGCCGATCGCTGGGTGATGACCGATCATGAGGACGTGAAGAACCGCTCCTACTGGCTGCAGGTCGTCATGATCGGCGATCCGGACTGGCGCTGGCGCTCGGTGATGGCCGGCGAAATGCTCGACCATGTGGTCGTGCCTGTGCTGTCCGTCGTCCCACCGCTCGTCCTGGCGATCCTGTTGGCGATGCGCTACGCGCTGCGGCCGCTGGACCGGATCGCCCGGCAGGCTGCCGCGCTTGGCGTGGCAGCCGGATCGGGAGGCCAATTGAGTCCGCTCGCGACGGAGCGCCTTCCGGTCGAGTTCTACCAGGTGGTCAGCGCGATCAATGCCATGCTGGCCCGGCTCCAGCAGACCCTGTCATTGCAAAAGCAGTTCACCGCGGACGCCGCGCATGAATTGCGCACCCCGCTGGCCGTGCTGCTGCTGCAGATCAACGAATTGCCGCCAGGACCGGCCGTGGAGACGATCCGCGAAGAGTTGCGCGGCCTCGGCATGCTGGTGAACCAGCTGCTGCAATTCGCGCAGGCGGAAGACGCCGTGGCGCAGCAGCATGAGCCGGTGGATATCGGCGCTGTCGCGCGGAAGGTATGCGAGGACCTGGCCGGCACCGCCCTCGCGCGCCGGCAGGAAATCGAATTCGACGCGCCCGGCCACCTGCGGCCCGTGCCCGGACACGCGGCGCTGATCGAGACCGCGGTCCGCAACGTGGTGGACAACGCCATCAATTACGCGCCGGCCGGCACGACCATCTCCGTCAGCGTCGAGCCGGACTCGCGCGTCATCGTGGAGGACCGCGGTCCCGGCGTGCCCCATGAGCAGAGGGAACTGATCTTCAATCGCTTCTGGCGCGCGGACCGACGGCGTTCCGCCGGCGCGGGGATCGGTTTGGCTCTGGTACGCCGGATCGCCCAGCTGCACGGCGGCAACGCAAGCGTGGAAGACCGGGACGGCGGCGGCGCCCGATTCGTGCTGACCTTCGCCGCCTCGGGCCGGGACTGACGCGTCTTGCCCACGATCCGCGGCGCGGCCTACACCAGGAATGCCCCCGCCACCACCTCCGGCCATTTCTCGATTTCGTGGCGCAATATCTTGCCGGTGGTGCTGCGCGGCAGCCGTTCCTCGGCCACGAACAGCACCCCCTTCGGCCGCTTATAGCCGGCCAGCTGCCGACGGCAGGCATCCAGCAACTCCGCCGCCGTCGGCGCCGGGTCGGACGCGGCCACGATCGCTACCGGCACCTCACCCCATTGCGCATCGGTGCGGCGCACCACCACCGCGTCGCGAACCCGCGGGTCCGACAATAATACCCGCTCGATCTCCGCCGGATAGATGTTCTCGCCGCCCGACTTGATCAGGTACTTGGCCCGGTCGGCAAAGTTCAGCATCCCGTCCGCCTGACGGAAGAACATGTCCCCCAGATGAAACCACCCGTCCCGGAATTCGGTCTTGTTCACCTCCGGCGCGTTCCAATAGCCGCTGAACAGCGTGGGCCCGCGAAAGATCAGTTCGCCAGCGGTGCCGTCGGGCACATCGCTTCCGTCCTCGTCCACCAGGCGGAACTCGCACAGCGCGTTCGCCCGCTTTGCCAGCGATGCCGGCACAACGCCAATCGCGATCCGCCCCGCCGAGCCTGGCGGCAGGCCGGTTTCCGTGGCCCCGAACGTGTTGGCATACGGCGCCTGCAGCAATTCCGTCAGCTCCGCCAGCTGATGGCGCGGCACCAGGTCCGCCATCACCCCCACCAGCTTGATCCCCTTTGGGCGAATGCCCCGCTCACGCAGCCCGGCGATCAGCGGCTCGATCGCGCCGGGCATCGTGATCAGCCACCATTGCTCGCGGGTGGCGATCTCGTGCAGCAGCCGGTTCAAATCGAAACCATCCACCACCACCGCCGTGCCGCCCAGGCAGATCACGTGGATGCACTGCTCGGTGGAGATCATGTGGAACATCGGCGGCCAGGCGACATAGGCATCTCCCGGCGCCAGTCCGAAATCCATTGCGTTCACCAGCATCCGAGCGATCTCCGCCCGGTGGCTCAGCAGCGCCGCCTTCGGCCGCCCGGTCGTACCGCTGGTATAGATGATCAGCAGCCCGTCCTCGGGATCGACGAAGACATCCGGTTCCACCGTCGGACTCGCCGCCAGCGCCGCCTCATACTCCGCGCCGAACTCGAACCCCACGATCCCGGCCACCGCGCGATCCAGGCTGTCGCGAAACCGCTCCGAGACGATCAGCATCTTCGGGCTCACCAGCGCCACGCAATAGTCGAGCTCGCTCGGCGTCAGTCGCCAGTTCAAGGTGCAAAGGATCGCTCCCAGCTTGGCCGCCGCGAACGCGAGTTCCAGATATTCGATCCGGTTCTCCGAGCACAGCGCCAGCCGCTCGCCGCGCCGGACCCCGTGGCGCGCCAGCAGGGCCGCGGTGCGGTTCACCCGTTCGTTGAACTCGGCAAAGGAAAGCCGGCGCTCGCCGTCATCCACTGCGATCCGCCGTGGCCAGTCGCGCGCCTGGTTGCGCAGCATCGTGCCCACCGTCAGCACGCTCGCCCGCCCGATCAGCGCGCGCTCCGTTCCTTCCGCTTCCGCGTCTGCCGGCATGCTTCCCCCAGATCCCGTTTCCATCCGC
>JARLIN010000391.1 GCA_031291715.1 Rhodopila sp.
ACCATTACGGTTATGGCGGTCTTGGGGCCGATGCGAGTGTCTGGATGTCCTTTGGCAGATAATCGGACGGGCGAACAGGGTACGAACTTATGACTGAACCCGTTTTGGCAAGCCATTGACTATGCTCCGAAAAAAGCTTGTAGACAAAATACGGCAAACCCCAAGCTCCGGAGAGAATGCGCCATTCAGAGAGAGATTCCCCGTATCGTTCCGGGATACGAACCACAAGCCCAGCGCGCAAAACCGCCCAGAACCTAGCCTTTTTAGGGGGGCAATTACGACGGAGAATGGTTGGCTGGGAACTGAGTGGAGCAGCGATAGCAACCGGGAACAAACATTCTCTGGACGGCCGACCTGTCCAGGCCCCGTCCGTCGGCAGTTCACTCTCACGACAGTGCTGTGCTGACGAGGCAAAGTGGGTGCGGGGACACGTTTGATTTGCTGCTGACCGGTTGAACAGGTTGAAAACCGATCCTCTCTGCCCTCGCCTGATGCCGGCGTCCCTCTCTCCCGACGGTAACAAAGTAAGAATCCCCTGCGGGACGCCGAGTCGGAATGAGCCGTTGCATGCCGCAAAGGCTGCAGAACAGCTCGAGATCGGCATTCGCACCGCAGCCGAGCCACCGATAGAGCGGTTCCGCCCTCAGAAGTGGAACAGCACGCTTCTCGCAACCTCTAGGTTGGACTAGCCTCCTTCACATACGGGCTTGCGCGCCACCTGCCCAGGGAATGTCGGTCGAAGCCGTGCAGGAGACATCTGACAATCAGTCCGCCAATCGAGTCGGGCCGTCGGCCGCCGGTCCTCGGCCGCTGCTGGTCTATGACGGCGATTGCGGGTTCTGCGGCTACTGGGCGCGCTACTGGCAGAAGCTCACGGGCGACAGTGTCGATTACAAACCGTATCAGGAAGTGGCGGCGCAATATCCCTCGATCGCGGTCACCGATTTTCAGCGCGCCGTGCAATACATCACACCCGACGGACACCGGGCGAGCGCCGCCGAAGCGAGCTTCCGGACCCTGAGCCACGCGCGCGGCAAGGGAATCTGGTTTGCGCTCTATAGACACCTACCTGGTTTCGCGGCCGTCTCGGAACTGGCCTACGCCTTCATCGCTGCGCATCGCGAGGCATTTTATCGCATCAGCCTGCTGCTGTGGGGCAGGGACAACGAACCGCCGCGACACGATCTTGTCGCATTCCTGTTCTTACGTTTTTTTGGGCTGATCTACCTTTCGGCCTTTGTCTCGTTCGGCGTCCAGGCGCTGGGGCTGATAGGCAGCCATGGCATCCTGCCATTGGCTCAAATGTTGGATGCCGTCGCCGACCGTGTCGGCCCGGAGCGTTTCTTCCTGATGCCGATGGTATTTTGGTGGAACGCCAGTGATTTCGCCATCCAGGCCGTGTGCTGGGCGGGTGCCGGGCTGTCGCTGCTGCTGGTTTTCAATTTGCTGCCGCGCCTCAGCCTGTTTCTGCTCTACGTGCTTTATCTCTCGCTGTTCTATGGCGGGCAGGTCTTCATGGCCTACCAGTGGGACACGTTCCTGCTGGAGGCCGGGCTTCTTGCGCTGTTACTGAGCTTCGCCACAACGCCGGGCGTATGGCTGCTGCGCTGGCTGCTGTTCCGCTTCATGTTCATGTCGGGCGTGGTCAAGCTGCTGAGCGTCGATCCCAACTGGTGGAACCTGTCGGCACTGTCCTATCATTTTCTCACTCAGCCGCTGCCCACACCACTGGCCTGGTACGCGGCGCAGCTGCCGCCGGGCGTGCTGAAATTCGCCACCGGCGGCACGTTTTTTATCGAACTCGTCTTGCCGTTCCTGATCTTCTGCCCACGCCGGCTGCGTTTTGTCGCGGCCTTCGGCATCCTACTGCTGCAGAGCTGCATTTTGATGACGGGTAACTACAACTGGTTCAATCTCCAGACCATGCTGCTGTGCCTGCCGCTGTTCGACGACGCGGCGCTGCAAACGATCGTACCGCGGCGCCTGATCTGGCTACTGCCGGCACGCGCAGAAAACACGAAGCCGCCCAGGGGGGGTACGGCCATCGTCGGCGCGTTGGCGTTGCTGATCGTGCTCTGCGGCGTGATGAAGATGGATGAGCGCTTTGGAGGCAGCCCACCCGTCGTGGCTCTGGAGGACTGGCTTGTCGAACCGCTGCGCATCGTCAGCAGTTACGGACTGTTCGCGAGCATGACCACGGAGCGCGACGAGATCGTCATCGAGGGTTCGAACGACGGGATCGAATGGCGCGAATACGAATTCCGCTACAAGCCCGGCGACGTCGCGCGCCGCCCGCACTGGAACATCCCGCACCAGCCCCGCCTGGACTGGCAGATGTGGTTCGCCGCGCTCGACGACCCGCAGCACCTGCCGTGGTTTGGGCAATTCATCAGGAGGCTGCTGGAGAATGAACCAGAGGTGACGGCACTGCTAGCGAAGAACCCTTTTCCAGACCGGCCGCCGCGTTACGTGCGTGCACAATTTTACAGCTACACCTACGCCGCAAGCACGGAAAAAGCGAAAGGTCTATGGTGGGACCGGCGGTTGCTGGGGCTCTACTTCCCTGTGGTGCATCTGCAAGACGAATGACCGCGTTCGCTAAAATCTTGCAATAATACCAACCGGCGGCAGCATCGACCCCTTGGCGCCGGCCTTTCAGCGTCATGGTGGGCGAAGGACTGTAAATCGGCGTCCGAGTGGTTACGTGCCGATGCAGCCTGCGTCCGTCAGAATGTTGATTCCGCCTCGCGAAGAAGCTCGCCGCCGCGCAATGTCACCTGGACCACGCCCAGCACGTCGCCATGGCCCGCCAGGCGCGCGTTACGGGGGGGGGCGACACCTATCTCCGCGACCAAAGCAAGCGGCTCGTCAATTATGCGAAACAATACCGAGCCGGCCTGCGCGTTGGGACATCGGTGATCGAGGGCACAGCCAATTTTCTGGTCAAGCGACGGATGAACAAGGCACAACAGATGCGATGGTCGCGATGTGGCGCCGATCTGCTGCTGCAAGTTCGGTGTGCGGTCTATAACGGCGTGCTCGGGCCCGGTTTCGGCAAACTGTTCGCGCCAACATTCAATACGGTCAAGCAATTACAACTGGCCGCTTGATCCCCCCACATTCTGGACACTCCCATGTCCGATCCGTCCACTTGTTGGTGGACAGTTCGGGGCTGAAGTTATATGGCGCGGGCAAGTGGTTGGTTGAAAAGCATGGCACCAAGACGCGCCGGGCCTGGCGGACGCTGCATCTCGGTGTGGATGCCGATACCGGCCAGATCGTCGCATCGGCAATGACCAGCAAAGGGGCCGACGATGGCGTCCTGGCGGGTCCGTTGCTCGACCAGGTCACCGGCTCACTATCGGCGTTCACCGCTGATAGCGCCTACGATCAGGATGGCGTTTACGCCGCGGTCGCCGACCGTCATCCTGAAGCGGCGGTGATTGTGCCGCCGCGCCATACGGCGGTGCTGAGCGACATGGCTGCGATCGCCCCGATACAACGCGATCGTCACCTACAGCGCATCGCCGAAAGCAGCCCCATGGCTTGGCAGAAGGCGTCTGGCTACAACAGGCGCCAAGGTGGAGACAGCGATCGGGCCATGGAAACAGGTGATCGGTGACGGGCTTCGCTCACGTATAGACGAACATCGGGCGACTGAAGTCAGCGTCGCGGTCCTTGTCCTCGACCGCATGCTGGAGCTCGGATACCCGAGCTACGTCCGCATCGTCTGACCCCAAACGGGGATTGGGGTCGTTGCGTGCATATCTCTTATCCCTGCACCACGCTGACCGGCGATGCGTTGGTCCGCCGATCTTCGGTCTCATACCAACCGCCCTTGATGTTGACCCATGAAAATGGGTCAACGGCGGTCGGCATGAGTCTTGGTTTGGCGCGCGGCCGCCCCGCCAACCCGCGCGCGATACCAACCGCCGCTATCGCCGGAAGAGTCGGCGATAGCGGCGGTTGGTATCACTTCACCGCGGCACTCGGCGTAGGCTTACGCAATTGCCCGCGGCCACGACGGACGGTTCGTTCCGGCGGGCATCCGTTGGCTGATTGAAGGGTCCTTCACCTGGCTGTGCCGCGACCCGAGGTTGAACACCATCTTCGAGCGCTCGAAGGACCAGCTCATCGCGTTCTTTGCGATCGCCTTCATCTCCATCCTCGTTCGGCGCTAGAAGCGCCTCGCCGCCGAGGAGTTGAGCGTCTGACGTCTACAAACAGCTATAAGTGGCCTGCTCACCAGGGCCTGGTCATTGTGCAATGCTCGTGGTGACCATCGGCTCCTTTTGCCCCTTCCTCCGCTCGTCAAGACGCTGCAGCACGGCGAAAAAGGCGGGGACGAACAGCACCGCGAGGCAGGTTGAGGCGATCATGCCGCTGAACACGCTGATTCCCAGTGAGCGGCGGGCGTTGGCTCCCGCCCCAGTCGCCAGGACCAACGGCAAAACGCCCAGGATGAAGGCAAAGGACGTCATCAGGATCGGCCGGAACCGGGTGCGTGAGGCCTCCACCGCCGCATCCAGGATCGGCTTCCCGTCGACGATCCGGCGCTCCCGCGCCACCTCGACGATCAGAATGCCGTTCTTGGCCGATAGGGCGATCAGCAACATCAAACCGATCTGCGTATAGAGATTGTTGGCCACGCCCAGACTGGTCAGCGCGATGACAGGGCCCAACAGCGCCAGGGGCACCGCGGACAGCACGGCCAGCGGCAGGATCCAGCTGCCGTACTGGCCAGCCAGGCAAAGATAAACCAACAGGACCGACAGACCAAAGACGTAGTACAGCTGATTGCCGGTGATCTTTTCCTGATAGGACATCGCCGACCATTCATAGCTGACATCGCTTGGCAATACCTTCTTCGCGATCTGCTCCATCGCGGCCATCGCCTGGCCGGAGCTGTAGCCGCGCGCCGGGGCACCGACGATCGTGGCAGATGGAAACAGATTATACAGCGTGATCAGTGGCGGCGCGACCACCGGACCGATATGGGCGATCGCGCCGATCGGCACCATCTGCCCATCCTGGCTGCGCACATACAGGTTCAGCAGGTCGTCCGGATGCAGGCGGTATTTCGAGTCCGCCTGCACATAGACTTGCAGCGAAAGGCCGAACTTGTTGAACTGATTGACATAGGTCGATCCCACATAGTCGGTGAGCGCCCCGAACACGTCTCCCACCGATACGCGCAGAGTTTCGGCCCTGGCTCGATCCACGGTCAGCGAGACATGCGGCGCGCCGGAACGGTACGTGGTAATCACGTGCTGCAGCAATGGATCGCTGCTCGCTTCCTTGACTATCTGCTGGGCGAGATCATTCAGCTTCTGGTAGTCGAAGTTGCCACCGAGCATTTCCAGTTGCATCTGGAAACCGCCGGCATTGCCGATGCCCTGGATCGGCGGGGGCGGCAACACATAGGCCCGCCCGTCCGCCAGGGAGAGCAGTCTGTTTTGCAATTGGTCGTAGATCGACAGCAGATCCTGGTTCTTGGCCTTCAGGCGTTCATCGAACGGCTTGAGCATGACCCAGCAAGTCCCCGCGTTGGCCAGGTCGGCGCTGTTGTCGAGCACCGACATCCCCGAGATCGCGATCACCCGCTCGACGCCCGGGATCGTGGAGGCGACCTTGTTGACCTCCTCGAGCGCCGCCGCCGTGCGCCCCAGCGATGCGCCATCCGGCAATTGCACGGCGGCGATCACATAGCCCTGGTCGTCAATCGGGATGAAGGCTGTCGGCAAGCGGGCGAGGCCCCAGAATCCCACGCCGGCGAGCAGCAGAGCGATGACCACCATCACGCCGCTGAGCCGGACCATGCGGCGAATCAATGCCGCATAGGCATTTTCCATCTTGTCATAGACGCGGTTGAAGCCGCGGTAGAAGAAATTCCGCTTCTCCGGCGGCACCGGCGTGCGAAGCCACAACGCACACTGCGTCGGCTTCAGCGTGGCGGCGTTCACTGCGCTGATCAGTGCCGTGGCCGCGATCACCAGCGCGAACTGCGCGAACATGTTTCCGGTCAGGCCCGGAACGAAGGCGGCCGGGATGAATACCGCCATCAATACGAGAGTGATGCCGATGATCGGCCCGAACAGTTCCCCCATGGCCTTGATGGCGGAATCGTGGCCGGACATGCCCCGCTCGATATACTTGGTCACACCCTCCACAATAACGATCGCGTCGTCCACCACGATGCCGAACGCCAGCACGATGCCGAACAAGGTGGATAGATAGACGGTAAAGCCCAACGCCGCCATGCCCGCGACCGCACCGATGATGGTGACGGGGACCGTCGTGGCCGGCACCAGCGTGGCCCGGAAATTCTGCAGGAACACCAGGATCACGACCAGCACCAGGATGCCCGCCTGGTACAGGGTCTTGTAAACCTCGCTGATGGAGTCCTGGACGAAGATCGTGGTGTCATACGGGACTGCGTAGTGCAGTCCTTCCGGGAAGCGGCGGGACAATTCGGCCATCTTCTCCGCGACCTCCTTGCCGACCTGCAGCGAATTGGCCTCAGGCGTCTGATAGATGCCGATACCGGCGGCCGGCTTCCCATTCAGCCTGAAGTCCTGCGAATACGTCTGCGAGCCCAGTTCGATGCGCCCAATGTCACTGACCCGGATCAGGCGGCCGCCCTGCGCGGTCTGATCCTTGACGATGATGTCGCCGAATTGCCCCGGTTCGTTCAATCGCGACTGGATATCGACACTGTACTGAAACTGCTGATCCTGCGGCGCCGGCGGCATGCCCACCTGCCCGGCCGCGACGTTCTCACTCTGTTGCCGAATGGCATCGATCACATCCTTCGGCTCCAGGCCGAATGAAAACAGCTTGTTCGGATCCATCCAGATCCGCATGGAATACGTGCCGGCGCCAAAGACCTTGACGCTGCCGACACCCGGCAGGCGTGCCAGATTGTTGATCAGATTGATGGTCGCATAGTTGCTCATATACAGGCTGTCGAACCGTCCGTCCGGCGAATCCAGGGTCACGATCTGCAGCAGCGCGGTATTCTTCTTTTGGACGCTGACACCCTGTGCCTGCACCGGCCCCGGCAACGAGGCCAGCGCGATCTGCACCCGGTTTTGCACCAGAACCTGATCGATATCCGGATCGGTGCCTATCTGGAACGTCACCGTCAGACTGTACGTGCCGTCGGAAGCGCTGGTGGACTCCATATAGAGCATGCGATCGACGCCGTTGACCTGCAGCTCGATCGGCAACGCGACCGTGTCGATAACCGTCTGGGCGCTGGCACCGGGGTAACTGGCGGTCACCGACACGGTCGGGGGCACCACGTTGGGATATTCCGAGACCGGCAGCCGGAACAGGGCGACGGCGCCGAGCAGCACCAGGACGATCGCCAGCACATTGGCAAGGACCGGGTGCTCGATGAAGAATTTCGACATTATCGGCGCACCCCTATCCGCCGATCGATGTGAGTTGCGGCGTCACCTTGGTACCGGGAGAAGCGCGCCAAAGCTCACCCGTCACCACACGGTCATCCGGCTTGAGACCTGATGCGATGACCCGCAGGTCGCCGATCAGTTCTCCCAATTGGACGTAACGTTGCTGGACGACATTGTCCCGGTTCAGGACCAGCAGGTAGCGGCCGCCCTGATCCTCCTGCAAGGCGCGATCCGGCACCAGCAGCGCACTCTGGACGACCTTGCCCATAGGGAGACGAATTTTGACGAACGCGCCCGGCAGCAGCGTCCGATTGGGATTGCGCATGAGTCCCCGCACCAGCAACGTTCCTGTCGCCTGATCGATCGCCGGTGCGACATACTCGATCGTGCCCTGATGCGGGTACCCGGTCTCATCCTGCAGGGCGGCTTCGACCGGTATTTTGTGCAGCTCATCCAGAGTGAGCCGCCGCTGGTCCAGATTTGCCCGGATCTGCAAACCCTGCTGCAAGCTGATATTGGCAACCACGTAGATCGGGTCCAGCTGGGTAATATCGGCCAGGGCGGCTTCCTGGCCGTTGCCGCCCACGACATTGCCCGGATCGACCAGGTGCCTGCCCATCTGACCGTCGAACGGCGCCCGGATTTCGGTATAGCTCAGATTCAATTGAGCCAGTGCCACCTGCGCCTGAGCCGCCAGGATATTCGCCTCGGCACTGTGCTGTTCGAAGTTCCAGTGATCGACATCAACCTGCGTCGCTGCATCCCTCTTGAGCAGAGCCGTGTAGCGGCCGACCTCGGTCCTGGCGTAGAGCAGCGCCGCCTGCTGCAATTGAAGCTGCGCCTGAGCCTGTTGCAGTTGCGCCTTGTACTGATCCTGCTGAATCGTGACGAGAAGATCGCCTTTCTTGACCAGCACTCCATCAGCGAAATGCAACTGATCCAAAAATCCGACGACGCGCGCGATCAGCTTGACCTGGTTGACTGCGGCGGCATTGCCGGTGACCTCGAGATAGTCGCTGACGGTTTGGACCTTGGGTTGCACCACCGGGATCGTTGGCGGCGCCTGGCCAGGGAACTGCGCTTGGGCCGTGACCATCGGCGCGGGAGGCGCCAATGGCGGCGCTGCCGGACCGGCTTCGGCCGCGGCGGGCGGGGATGAATTCGGGCTTGGCTCTGTCGGCACGGGCGCTGTCGGAACAGGAGCCGGGGCCGCCGTGGCGCCAGGAGTAATACTTCCACCTGTCGTTTTGGTCAACCAATGGTCAGGACGCCCGCCCGCGAGGATCGTGGCGATCGACAGGCCGCTTATCACGGCGAATCCGGCCGCGAGAATGACCACCCGGTGTGGTGCCTTCCTCCATGCTGTCGTTAACACGCAGATGAGAGAACGAATTTTCACGACAACCTCACCACTCCGGTGGCCGAACGTCTGGTCCCCTGTCGGCGGGCGAGGGAAGCCCCGGGGGCAGCGGCTGCGGTTGATCGGCCGGTGGCAGCAGCTTGCCCCAATTTGTCCTGGTGCGCATCTCGTCGCGCGTCCCGGCATTCACGAAGTCATGTCCTTCTCGAATCTGCCATCCACCCCCGAGAGACCGGTAGACCGACGCAAGACCGGTCGCGAGGTTGCCCTCGGCCGAAGCCAGGCTACTTTGCGCCTGGTAGAGATTCTGTTCGGCCGTCAGAACGGTCGTGAAATCTCTTGTTCCGAGCAGGTACTGATCAAGCGCGATGCCGAGGGCCTTGTTCGCCGCGGCAACGCTGCGGCGCAGGAGGTCGACCTGCTGGCGCCCCTGCAAGAACGTGGCGAGGCCATTCTCGACTTCCTGCTGAGCCTTCAGCACCGTATTCTGATACGCGATCAGCAAACCTTGCAGGCGCGCATCCTGCACTCGCACGTTGTTGGTGATCTGGCCGTAGTTGAGGATCGGCCAACTGAACGACGGACCGAAGGCGAATTGAATGCCGCGCGCGGTGAAGACGTCGCCCACGCGGTTGTTGCCGGAGCTCCCGGCAACGGTGCCGAACAAACCGCCCAGGACGAACGCCGGAAACAGGTCCGCTTTGGCGATGCCGATTTGCGCACTCTGGGCCGCGGCACTGAGTTCGGCGCTGCGAACGTCCGGCCGGCGGCGGATCAGGTCCGCGGGAATGCCGACAGCAACGTCCCGCGGCGGAACCGGTATGCTTGTCGAGCCGGCGAGCAGCGCATCCAATGTCTGTGGCGTCATGCCGAGCAGCACCCGGAGCGCATCCTCGCCTTGCTGCAACTGGGCCGTCAGTTGCGGGATCGCCGATTCCGTCTGTGCCAGAACATTCTCTGCCTGAAACACATCGAGCGCGGTCGCGGTGCCGCCGTGGAAGCGGTCCCGCGCGATGGCCAGGGCCTTCCGCTGCTTGACGACATTTTCGTGCGTGATAACGATCTGCTGCTGGAGCGTGCGGATGCCGATATAGGTCGTTGCGACGTCGCCCAGCAGGGTGACCAGCACGTCGTCATAGGTCGCGACAGACGCCAGGTAGGCGGCATCGGCCGACTGGACCCCACGCCGGAACTTGCCCCAGAAATCCAGCTCCCACGCGACCTGAGTCCCAAGTGAGGCCCGCCAATAGTTTTCCAGCTGGTGTGTCGGGTTCGATGTCGGGTCAACCTGGCTGGCCTGGTTGTAGCCGACATTGGCGCCAACCTGCTGTATCTGCGGGTAGAACTCACCGATGGCTACACCCAGGGTCGCCCGTGCCTCGAGCACGCGGGCGCCGGCGGCCATCAAGGTCAGGTTCTGATCGTAGGCAATCTGGATCAGCCGGTTGAGCGCGGGATCGTGGAAAACCGTCCACCAACTCTCGTACTCCTGTTGGTCGGACTTCACCGCCGGATTGCCCGCCTCGAGCCAATTGCCGGCGACCGGGGCGGCCGGTGTGGCGAAGTCCGGGCCGACGGTACAGCCCGCGAAGGGAAGCACCAGCACCACTGCCCGAGCCAGGCGGCGCACGGCGGCAATCCGGCCAATCTCAGCGACAATATCCCGGGAAGTTGACGTGACCGGTAACGACGATCGAAACGCACCCGGATCTGCCGCACGGCCGCTCAGCAGATTGGCAACGGTGCCATAAAGGCTCATCTTCAATCTCCGTTTCCAGGCAGATCTGCTCGCCCGGGACCGAGTTACGCCAAGCAATGCCATCGGTCGACGCCATGTCCGAGGCAGGTCATGGGTCCGACCAGCACTATAACGGCGTCGACTGACAATGCAGATTTGGCATGGAGTCGAGCGGACACAGGACAATGCGCTCCGCCGCCTATGACTGTAAGGCGGCCCGTGCGATGCCGGCAAAGGCGAAGATTACAGTAGAGTTGCCCCGACAGGCGTCATGAAGTGCCGCGCCAAGAGCGTGGTTTTGCCGCCTTGCAACTCGACATGGGCGCTGGGCACACTACGCAAGATCGGCCTCGACCGCATTCTCGCCCCCCGCGGGCAACCGCTGCCGCGACCTCATCGTCGCCCTCATCGTCGGGCGTATCCTCGATCCCGTCTCCAAGCTCGCCGCAGCACGCGCCCTTTCGCGGGCCACGACGACCTCCAGCCTGGGCGAAGTCCTTGATCTCGGCGAGGTCGATGAGGACGAACTCTACACCGCGCTGGACTGGTTGCTGGCTCGCCAGCCGGCTATCGAGGCAGCGCTCGCCAAACGCCATCTGACCAGCGGCACACTCGTGCTCTACGACGTCTCTTCGAGGTACATGGAGGGACGTTGCTGCCCGTTGGCCCAACGCGGCTACAGTCGCGACGGCCGCAAGGCCACATTGCAGATCGTTTACGGTCTGCTGTGTGCGCCCGACGGATGTCCAGTCGCCGTTGAGGTGTTTGAGGGCAACACCGGCGATCCGAAAACCTTGGACGACCCGGTGAGAATAGGGGCGCCCGCCCCTACCGACCAGACCGCCGCTTTCGACCTGGCATCGTAACTTCCTCCCGAAGGGTGTTGCGACGGCCGCTTGAATCCACCCAGTATGTCTCGATCAAATACACCGAACGCCTGGTGGAGGCTGGTATCGAACCATCGGTCGGCAGTGTCGGCGATAGTTATGACAATCCGCGCGCCGAGACCATCAACGGTCTTTACCAGGCCGAGGTCATCCATCGGCGCGGCCCTTGGCGATCGTTGGGGGCGGTCGAGTTCGCGACGCTCGACTGGGTCGATTGGTTCAACCACCGACGCCTTCTGGAACCCATCGGCAACATCCCGCCCACCGAGGCCGAACAACGATACTTCGCCATGCTGGACCAAATGACGCCTAATTTGACCCAATCAGCCTCCGGCAAACCCGGGGGGTAGTTCTTTGACGTCCTTCAATCCTGCTGTAGGTACCGGGCATTTGGAGTTGAAGTTGACCTAGCCGTTTGAGTCGGCTCCATCGCCGCATGCGTACGAACGGCGATAAGACTGCGACAGTCGCAGCTGATCCGTCACACGGGGGCCTCTTCAGAGCGGCCCAAGTTTCCCAAGTTCCATCGCCTTGATCTGCAGGGCCAAATACTTCGAGTTGATGCGGCATTGGGCTAGGCCACCGGCGATGAACCACAGGCCTTCTTGCGGCGTACGCTTGAACATGTTGCTGAGTTCACCATCCGCACCGATGCCCCAGACCGGGCCGATGCGCTCCACCATCTCCTCGCCGAGTGCGCGGCGGACGAGCTCCATTTGCGGATAGTAGCCGGTCGCGAGAACAATGAGATCGGCCGGAACCGTCGATCCATCCTTCAGGAGCGCACCATCGGCGGTGAAGCGTTCGATCCGGTCATACTGCAGAAGGCCCAGTTCACCCTTGATCATGAGAGCCGAGCTGCCCGCGTCGAGATTATAGCCACCGCCGCGGCGGAAATACTTCATCTGGTGGCCGCTCTCGTCCTCGCCGACATCGTGCTTGAAGCCGATGCCCTTGAGGCCCGCAATCATCTCCTTATCAAGCTCGAGCATACGCTTCGTGACGGCCTTATAGGCCTTGACGATCAACGGGGGTGTCGCGGACGAGACGATCAGATCGCAGTCCTCGAGCGGTCCCCCTTCGTCCCAGATCGCTTCGTTGAGTCTGGCACTCGGGTCGATCGATACGACGGTCGTGGAGCCCCGCTGAATGAGCGTCGTGTTCACGCCATGGTTGTGCAGATCGAGCGCGATATCGTTGGCGCTGCTACCGGTGCCCAGAATAAGCGCGTTCTTCCCCTTCCAGGCTGCGCCGCTATTGAAACCTTCGGAATGAATGACCTCTCCCTTGAAATCCTCTAGGCCCGGCAAGTCCGGAATCATGGGATAGCTGCTGACGCCGTTGGCGAACACGAGATGCCGGGGCCGCACGACCCGTTCGGTGCCGTCCCCGCGTTTCAGCCGCGTCGTCCAGCATTTTTCCGTTTCGTCCCACCTGCCGCCGACGAATTCCGTATCGGTCCAGCAATTGATCTCCATGACGTCGGCATAGAACTCAAACCAGAGTCCAAGCATATCCTTCGGAATATACTTCGGCCACGTTGGCGGGAATTCCATATAGGGCAGATGGTTCAGATGAATCGAGTTGTGCAATGCCAGTGAATGGTAGCGATTCCGCCAGCTATCGCCGATGCGAGGCCATTTCTCGACGACAAGCGTGTCAACGCCCACCTGATTGAGACGTGCCGCGATCGAGAGCCCCGCCTGGGCACCGCCGATCACGAGAACCGTAGGCTCCCGATCCTCATAGGCACAG
>JARLIN010000392.1 GCA_031291715.1 Rhodopila sp.
CCGCAACATGACATCCGGGATCAGTATGAAGCCGTAATTATAGCCGATGGGGAAACGAGGGCCAGCCGCAACGGTTCCGGCCTCCGTTCCGGCCGAGTTTGCATTATAGCCGATGGGGAAACGAGGGCCAGCCGCAACCTGAACTTCAGTCTGCCCTCACGCTGGGCATTATAGCCGATGGGGAAACGAGGGCCAGCCGCAACGTATGTTTTCATCGTGTGACTTGCTTATGGATTATAGCCGATGGGGAAACGAGGGCCAGCCGCAACCGGTCACGGGCGATCCTGCACCCGCGTGATATTATAGCCGATGGGGAAACGAGGGCCAGCCGCAACTTCCACGTGCAGGGATGGTTTGCCGGGTAATTATAGCCGATGGGGAAACGAGGGCCAGCCGCAACTGAACGTAATAGCTGGCGTTCCTGTTCAGATTATAGCCGATGGGGAAACGAGGGCCAGCCGCAACGAGGACTGGGTGCGCAGGCTGAACGCCAGCATTATAGCCGATGGGGAAACGAGGGCCAGCCGCAACAAAAGATGATGGCCTATTTCGAGGGGCGGGATTATAGCCGATGGGGAAACGAGGGCCAGCCGCAACAATGCGGCGGTGCAGGGCGCCTGATCCGTCATTATAGCCGATGGGGAAACGAGGGCCAGCCGCAACAGTCGACGCCGGCCGGGCTGACCGTTTCCAATTATAGCCGATGGGGAAACGAGGGCCAGCCGCAACCGGAGAAACGAGCGCACGTCCACGCCGAAATTATAGCCGATGGGGAAACGAGGGCCAGCCGCAACAGGATCGGTGATCGAGATGCGCAATGTGCGATTATAGCCGATGGGGAAACGAGGGCCAGCCGCAACGGGTCAGCCATTCGGGAATGAAGCGAACCTATTATAGCCGATGGGGATACGAGGGCCAGCCGCAACATCAACGCTGTGCCAGTCGCTGCGGCTGCATTATAGCCGATGGGGAAGCGAGGGCCAGCCGCAACCGCTTCGCCCTTGTCCGTAGTGCGGCATGAATTATAGCCGATGGGGAAACGAGGGCCAACCGCAACTAAGCCTCGGCAGTATAGCGCGCAGGGACCGTTGTGCCGCATATCTATGCGGCCATGGCCGAGAAGGAGCATGGCGTGTTCGCGGATCGTACCCGTGCCGCCCTGGCGGCGAAAGAGGCCCAAGGCGCCACGATCGGGAATCGGACCACTCTGGCCGAGGCGCAGGCCAAGGGTGTGGAGATCAACCGGGCGGCGGCGGACGCCTTCGCGGCGAATGTGCTGCCGATCGTACTGCAAATACAAGCCGCCGGCACAACAACGCCCCGACCTGTTGCTGCCGCCTTGAACGCTCGCGGAATCCGCACGGCGCGCAGTGGGGCTTGGCAGGGCAGCACGGTCCCGAACTTGCTGGTGCGTGCCAGACGGGCGCGAGAGGCGATTGGCCCCGAGTCAGCTACCTATGTGCTGCCCTACTGATTGGTTTTGCCTGTCGGCCGAGCGGTATAAACGCTTGGAAAAACTGGCGGACCCGACACGATTCGAACGTGCGACCTTCGCCTTCGGAGGGCGACGCTCTATCCAACTGAGCTACGGGTCCAGCACACCCCCGAAGGGGCGTCGCGCCACCCTATAACGGCATTCTTCCCAAACCTCAATCACCTCCTTCACGGCCTCACGCTTTACGGCCATGTCCGTACCCGATCCGCCTCCTGCTCCGTCGTCAATCCGGCCGGCCCATCCGCCACCGGTCGCGGTGACCCCGGCACGCTTGCCGGATCCTCCCAGCAGTTCACCGTCCCCAGACTGCGCGTGCAGAACACCGGCGGCTCGGGCTTCGGTTCCGTCGGCCGGCAATAGCTCTTGCCTTCATCCAGCCGTACGATCGAGCAATCCCGGCCCGTCCACCACGAATATACCGCGTCGGCCGGAGACCGCTGGATCGTCGCCACGCTGCCGACATTCGCCCCCACCGCCGCCGTGGCGATCAGGTTGGACGACCAGCCACAGCCGGCCAACGGGAGGAAACTGGCCAAAAGGATCATCTTCATCCCTCTATCCTGCGGCCAAAAGGTAAATGAACCCTTGCCGCGCCGCTGGTTTACGGCCACACCCCGACGCCGCTATGGTCCGCCGCCGCCGGTGCAACGGACCGCGGCACCTACAGGCTGGCGACCGACAGGCGAGAGAATCCGCGTGGTTGATATTTTCGACGAGGTCGAGGAAGACCTCCGGGCAGAGCGTGCTGAAAAGCTGCTGAAAAAGTACGCGTGGCTGATTATCGCCGTCGCCGTGGCGATTATCGCCGCCGCGGCGGGCTGGCAACTATGGGGCCGCTGGCAGCGCCAGCAGGACGCCGCCGCCGCCACAACCTATGTCGCCGCGCAGAACGCCGTCGAGCAGGCCGGCGCGGCCCGTACCGACACAATCGCCTCCCTCGACCGTTTGGCTGTCACGGCGCCTGAGGGCTATAAGACCCTCGCCCGCCTGCGGGCGGCTGGTCTCAAGGCCGATGCTGGCGACCTGCCGGGCGCCATCGCGCTGTGGAACGCGGTCGCGGCGGACTCAAGCGCCGACCGGCTGCTGCGTGACCTTGCCAGCCTGCTGGCGACCCAGCGCGAACTCGACCATGGTGATCCCGCGCAGCTTGAAGCCCGACTCAAACCGCTGGCCGAACCGGGCAACGCGTGGTCCGCGCTGGCGCAGGAGCAGCTCGCGATGCTCGATCTGCGGCAAGGCAAGGTGGACGACGCCCGCAAGAAGCTGCGGATGCTGTCGATCGACATTGATGCGCCATCGGGCGTTCGGGCCCGTGCCGCGGCCCTGCTGGCGGGACTCGGTCCCCAGGACACGAAATGACCGCGAACCAACCAACCGACAGGGAAGCCTTGGCGTGAGCGTGAATTCGTCTTCCAAAACCGGCAAGCTGGCTCGCCGGACCGCGCTGCTGGGCTCATTGGCGGCCCTGGGCGGTTGCTCGATGTTCGATGACTGGTTCGCCGACAAGAAGACGGCCCTGCCGGGCAAGCGCGAGTCCGTTTTCGCGGACCGTCGCGGTCTGGTGGTGGATCCGGAAGCATCCAAGGTTGTGCTGCCCCCTGCCGTGAGCAACGCCGCCTGGCCACAGGCGGCGGGCAATCCGACGCACATGATGGGGCACCTGTCCGCCAATGACCGCCTGACCGAGGCCTGGAAGGCCGACATCGGCCAAGGTGGCGGCTATCGCAGTGTCATCACGGCGCAACCCATCGTCCAGGGGGGCACCATCTTCACGATGGATTCGGACGGCGAGGTTGCGGCCTTCACGCTGGCCAACGGCAAGCGCCTGTGGCGCGTGGATACCAAGCCGGAGGATAACGACGACAGCACCAATATCGGTGGCGGGCTCGGCGCGGAGGGGACCACCCTGTACGCCGTCAACGGACTATCCGTTCTCGTTGCGCTGGATGTCGCCACCGGCAAGGAAAAATGGCGGCACGACCTGGGCGTGCCCGGCCGCTCTGCGCCGATGATCGCCGATGGCCGGGTGTTCGTCATTACGATCGACGACAGGCTGTTCGCCTTCACCGCGGCCGACGGCCGCCAGCTCTGGGTCTACCAGGCTGCGACGCCCGTCACGGCCATGCTCGGTCAGCCTGCGCCGGCCTATTACCGCGGTCTGGTCGTCGCCGGTTTCGGCTCCGGAGAGTTGGCCGCTTTGCGTGCCGACAGCGGCAGCGTTGTCTGGACCGATGGTCTCGGCGCTTCGCAGGGCAGGGCGACGGCGGCGGATTTCCTGTCGATCCGAGGTGCCCCCGTCATCGTCAACGGGTTGGTATATGCCATCAGCATGGGCGGACTGTTGGTCTGCAACGACGTGCCGACCGGCCGGCGCGTGTGGGAACGGCAGGTCGCCGGCGAGGAAACACCGTACATCGCCGGCGACTGGATGTTCATCATCTCCGCCCAGCAGGAGGTCGCCGCCGTCAACATCAACGATGGCCGCATTTCCTGGATCACGCAGCTTCCGCATTGGGAAGATCCCGACAAGCGCAAGAAGACACTGACCTGGTATGGTCCGCTCCTGGTCAGCGACCGCCTGATCGTGACCGGCACCAGTCAGGATGCGCTGTCGATCAGCCCTTACACCGGGGACATTCTCGGCCATATCGAACTGTCGGAGGCCGCGGCGCCGATCGTTCCCGTGGTCGCCGACGGCACCGTGCTGATCGTCACCAATGACGCTCGGCTAATGGCATTAAGGTAAAACGCATGTTGCCGATCGTCGTCATCGCTGGGCGGCCCAATGTCGGCAAGTCCACATTGTTCAACCGGCTCGCTGGCCGGCGGATCGCCCTGGTCGCCGACACCCCGGGTGTGACGCGCGACCGAAAGGAAGCCGAGGCGCAGCTTCGTGGCCGCATGGTGAAGCTGATCGACACCGCGGGGCTGGAAGAAGCCGCGCCCGAAACGCTCGCCGGCCGCATGCGTACCGGATCGGCCAGCGCGGTGGCGCAGGCGGACCTGGTGCTGTTCGTTCTGGATGCCCGCGCCGGCGTCACCCCGGCCGACGAGCATTTCGCTCAGTGGCTGCGCCGTCAGGGCAAACCCGTCCTGCTGGTCGCCAACAAGGCCGAGGGCCGCGTCGCGACATCGGCCCTGCTGGATGCCTACTCGCTGGGCCTGGGCGACCCTGTCGGCGTCTCCGCGGAACATGGGGAAGGCGTGTCCGACCTCATGTCGGAGATCGCCGACCGCCTGCCGCCGGAGCCGGCCCCACCCGCCGGGGATGGGGAAGATAGCCGCCCCCTGAAACTGGCCATCGTCGGCCGTCCGAATGCCGGCAAGTCCACGCTGCTGAATCGCCTGCTGGGCGAGGAGCGGATGATCACCGGCCCCGAACCTGGCCTGACCCGTGACGCGATCTCGGTCATTCTGTCGGACGACCAGGGGCGGCAAGTGGAACTGGTGGACACCGCCGGCCTGCGCCGCCGTGCCCGCGTCGAGGAACCGCTGGAGAAAATGTCCGTCAGCTCCGCCATCCAGGCGCTGAAGATGGCCGAGGTCGTCGTGCTGGCCGTGGACGCTGTCGAAGGCATCCACGACCAGGATCTGCAGATCGCCCGCCTGATCGAGCGCGAGGGCCGGGCCTGCATTGTGGCCTTGAACAAATGGGACGCGGTGCCAGACCGCAACGCCACCCGCAAGGCGATCATGGAGCGGCTGGAGGACAGCCTGGCGCAGATGAAGGGCATTCCGGTGGTGACCTTGTCGGCGCTGACCGGCGCCGGCGTGGACCGCCTGCTGCCCGCGGTGCGCCAGGCGCATGAGGTGTGGAACAAGCGCATCCCCACCGGCGAATTGAATCGCTGGTTCGAGCATGCGCTTGAAACCCATCAGGCGCCTCTGGTCAGCGGCCGGCGCCTTAAGTTGCGTTATGTGACTCAGGCTAAGGCTCGGCCGCCGACCTTCGTGGTATTCGGCACGCGTGCTGAACAGACGCCGGAGGACTACACGCGCTATCTGGTGAACAGCCTGCGCGAGACGTTCAAGCTGCCTGGCACGCCGATCCGCTTGCAGTTGCGTGGGACGAAGAACCCGTTCGTGGACGAGGAGTAGCCCGGGCCGTTCCATGCCCTTGCCGCGGCGGTTCTGCCGGGCTCTCTGTCCGTAAAACGACCAGACGGTGTTGACTGGCTATCCAGCCATCAACCGGTTGCTCTCCCGGTCGCCGAAGAAGATATCCGTCGAGATTTCATCCACCCGGTTGCAACCGGTGTAGGCCATCGTCTTATCCATTTCCGTCTGGATGAAGTTCACGGCCTTGGATGCCCCGGCTTCCCCGCCGACAGCCGTGCCGTAAAGGGTCGCCCGCCCGGTCAGCACGCATTTCGCGCCGAGTGCCAAAGCTTTCACGATATCCGATCCGCGCCGCACGCCGGAGTCCAGGATCACCGTCGCCTTGTCGCCCACTGCTTCGGCGATCTCGGGCAGCATGTCGAGCGTCGCCGCGGCGCTGTCCATGTTGCGCCCGCCATGGTTGGAGACGATCAGCCCATCCACGCCGTAGCTGATCGCCTTCAGCGCGTCATCGACCCGATTGATGCCCTTCAACATCAGTACACCCGGCCATTTGTCGCGGAAAATCCGGATGTCGTCCCAGTTCAGCGAATCCTGCCGCATCACCTCCCTGGTTCCAGGATCGGTGCCGATCGGCCGCCGGTATGGGTCGGGATAGTTCTCATTGCGGGGCATGCCGATGGTGGTGAAATATTTCAACAGCACGGTGGTGAACCAGGTCGGGTGCTGCATGATGTCCCAGGTGAAGCGGAACGTCGGATGAAACGGCAGCAGGAAGCCGTTCTTCGCGTTGTATTCCCGGTTCGGCGGGACGATCGTGTCGGTGGTGACGATCAGCGCCTCGAACCCATTGTTTTTGGCCCGCTCGATCAACTGGTAGGACAACTCGCGCTGCTTCCAGACGTAAAGCTGGAACCACAGCCGGAAATTCGCCTCCCGGGCGATTTTCTCCATCGACGTCATGGCGCCGGTCGCCAGGGTGAACGGGATCTTCATTTTCGCCGCCGCTTTGGCGAGTTCCAGTTCGCCCTCGTACCAGCAAA
>JARLIN010000393.1 GCA_031291715.1 Rhodopila sp.
GCCACCCACCCGCGACAGCCCGCCCGCCCACACCGCATGATCGGGGCACAAAAAACGGAGGGATCGCATGCGCGTCGCCATCATCGGCCAGCAGGCAACCGCGGCCTGGCCCGGACGAAAAATTCGGAGATTTCACTGATGGCCTGTTGCCCCTGCACCGTTTCATTCAACACAAAGGCACAGAGACATGAAGATTTAGGGGCCAACGCTCGGGACGACCGCGCAGGTCTCCAATGGGGCTTTGTCCTCAAACCCATTCCGGGCACCCTTGTCCGGTGTCGTGTTGTTGCCCGCACGGCCTGAGCGCCGATGGACCTTCGTGTCTTAGTGCCTTTGTGTTGAATCCATACCAAGCAACCGCGCCTGCCCCATCCAACGGCGCTACGCCGCCCCGAGAAGCCAAGCCGGACGCCGCCTGCCCCTCGACAGCCCGCCCGCCCACACCGCATGATCGGGGCACAAAAAACGGAGGGATCGCATGCGCGTCGTCATCATCGGCCAGCAGGATTTCGGCAAGGCCACCCTGGAAGCGTTCCTGGCCCGTGGCGATGAGGTGGCGGCCGTATTCTGCGCACCGGAAAAAGGGCGGCCCGACCCGCTGCGGCTCGCCGGCGAGGCCGCCGGGGTTCCGACCCATCAGTTCCCGAAGCTGACCGACGCGGAGGCACAGGAAGCCCTCCGCGCCGCGAAGGCCGACATCGGCGTCATGGCCTATGTCACCCAGTTCGTGCCGCATGATTTCTGCAACATCCCCAAGTTCGGCACGATCCAGTTCCATCCCAGCCTGCTGCCGCTGCACCGCGGCGCATCCTCCATGAGCTGGTCGATCATCCTCGGCCGCAAGGAGACCGGGTTCAGTATCTTCCGCCCGACCGACGGGCTGGATGAAGGTCCGGTTATCCTGACCCGCGCTGTGCCGATAGAACCGGAGGACACGCTCGGCTCGCTGTATTTCGGCAAGATTTTTCCGATGGGAGTCGCCGGCCTGATCGAGGTCGCCGACATGGTTGTCGCCGGCAAGGCACCGGCACTGGCGCAATACGAACCCGCCGCCGGCTATGAGGGCATCATCCGCGAGGCGGAATCCCAGATCCATTGGGCGACCCACGTGGATCAGACGTTCAACCTGATCCGCGGCTGCAACCCCGCGCCCGGCGCCTGGACCACCCATGACGGCAAGAAGCTGTTCCTGTTCGAGAGCGCCAAGCGGATCGCCCGCACCTTCTCCGAGGTGAAAGGCAAGAAGATCGGGCAGGTCGTCGCGCAATCCGGCTCCACCCTGGTCATCCACGGTCAGGGCGGCTTCATCGAGGTCCATCGGGTCCGCTGGGATGGCGGCAAGAAAGTCGCGGCCGCCGAAGCCGGGCTGGAGGTCGGCACCATTCTGGGGGGCTGATCAACCTGGGCGTCGTGGCTGGTGCTCTTGTCCATCGGACAACCTTGGCAACCGCCCCGGACAATAAGGCGACCGCATCCTCGCGCTCGGATCTTCGGATGCTCGCCGCTCGACCGCGACCGGACATCGCCATGAATTCCGCGGCAACGCCGACATCATCGACGACCTACAGGAAAGCCCGGCCTAACGCTATGGTCCGCTGGCTGCGTGCGAGGATCGCGGTGGCCTCATGCGCGACCGGTGAGCGATACGGCACCAATTCCGAAGATAACCGATATGGCCCGAAAACGGATTGTGGCACACACTTGTTTCCAGGGGGTCGTTGCTCAAAAAGGCAGCGGCCTGTAGCGTCATGCCATCATCAGGAAGCCGGATATCAGTCTGTTCATGCTCGCCCGCACGCTCCTGGCCGCCGTGGCGCTTCTTGCCGCCCCGGCGCTGGCCCCATGTTCGGCCTTCGCCAGCCCGAACGATCTGACGATCGTCACGCGCGACGAGTCGCTTCAGCGTGCGATTCAGTCCGCCTATGTCCAGCCGTTCACCGCGGTTACCGGGACATCCGTCCAGCAGCAGGTGTGGGAAGGCGGAATCGATACGCTGCGTACCCAGTCGAAGGCACAGGACAACACCTGGGATCTGGTGCTTGTCGACGCGGATGAGCTGTCCACCGGCTGCGGCGAGGGGCTGTTCGAAAAACTCGACTGGTCGGCAATCGGCGGCAAGGACCACTATCTGCCGCCGGCGGTCAGCGATTGCGGCCTGGGGGCGGTCATCGTCAACACCGTTCTGGCCTGGGACAAGGACAAGTTGCCGGTCGCCCCAACCTGGTCGGACTTTTGGGACGTGGCGAAATATCCCGGCAAGCGCGGCCTGCGCAAAGGCGTGCGTGGCAATCTGGAATTCGCGCTGATGGCGGACGGCGTCGCGCCAGGTGATGTCTATAAGACGCTATCCACGTCAGACGGCGTCGATCGGGCGTTCCGGAAACTGGACCAGCTAAAGCCCTATATCGAGTGGTGGTCCACCGAGACCGAGGCGGCACACATCCTGGCATCGGGCGATGTGCTGATGACCAGTGCGCCCAGCGGGCAGATCGCCACAGCCGCGGACAAGGATCACCGGAATTTCGGCCTGCAATTCACCGCCAGCCTGTTCGAGATGCAGAGCTGGGTTATCATGAAGGGCAGCCCGTCGGCGCGGACGGCGCAGCAGTTCCTCTATTTCACGGGAATGCCGGCGGTCGAGCTGCGGTTGCTGCGGCAAAGCGGCGAAGGCGGAATGGCCAAGGGGCTGAATGAGGGTTTGTCGCCGGAGCTGGCGGCGGCGTCGCCGAGCAATCCGGCGAATTTGGGCGGGGCTCTGCGGATCGACGCGGGATTCTGGCACGACAACCTGCCAAAGCTGCGGCAGCGGTTCGAGGCGTGGCAGGGGCATTAAGGCTGGCGGGCACGCCACTCACCGGCTGGACATATTGTTGCCTATCTGTCCTGGCTTGGGGTCTCCCGGCCTTCTACGCGCGAGCGGCGGGTGGCGGATTGCCAGGTCAACCCAGCCTTGCAGGCTCGATCGCCGATCCACGACGGCGAGGCCGAGCGAGAGAAAGTTGCGGAGTCAAGGTTTTCTGACATGGGTCCGCGCAATAGTCGCTTTGCGCGGCGCGATTTTGGATGCGATAATTCAAGCCTATGCGTGTTCTTTACCACCTCCCGTTGTCGCCCTATGCCCGCAAGGTCCGTCTCGTCCTGTCCGAGAAGCGGTTGCCGTTTGAACTGCGACTGGAAAAGGTATGGGAACGCCGGCCCGAGTATCTGGAACTCAATCCGGCCGGCACGGTCCCGACCCTGATCGAGGACAACGGCCTCATCATCCCGGATTCGGGTGTGATCTGCGAGTACCTGGATGAGGCTTACCCGGACAGCACCCTGATGGGCCGCACCCTGGCGGAGCGGATCGAGGTGCGTCGGCTGGCGGCCTGGTTCGATGGCAAGTTCGCGGCCGAAGTGACGCAGAACCTGTATGGCGAAAAATACCTGCGCCGGCTGACGCGCCGGGGAAATCCCGATCCGGCGGCGATCCGCACCGGCTACACCGCACTCCGCTATCACCTGGACTATATCGGCTGGCTGGCGGAGACGCGGAAATGGCTCGCCGGCAGCGCGCTGTCGCTGGCGGATTTTGCCGCCGCGGCGCATCTGTCCACGCTGGACTTCATCGGCGAGCTCGACTGGTCGATCTCGCCCCCGGCCAAGGACTGGTATGCCCGGATGAAGTCGCGGCCGAGCTTTCGCGGCATCCTGGCGGATCGGGTGTCGGGCACCACGCCACCCGAGCATTATGCCGATCTGGACTTCTGAGCCGGTCCAGGCCGCTGGCCCCGTCTCCTCGCGCCCCCATCACGAGGGTGGCCGGTGCAATCGTGTCAGTGGGAACGGCACAGGCATCGTCGGTCGAAGGCCTCAACGCCAATTTCCGGTTACAAATTGAATTGCATCGCACCCGTTGCGTTTCATTTTTCACCCTATATTCAGGAGGCTTCAAACCAGCCAGGAGTCCTCTCCATGTTCCATCCCAAACACCTGATCCGAGCTGCCGGCGCCATTTGTCTCGCGATCCTGCTGTCGGGTTGCGTCGTGGTTCCCGCCGGGGGCCCTTATTACCATCCGCATCACTGGGGTTATTGATCGGGTGAGCGGCGCGACAAAACGCCGCTCCGGCGGCCGCCCGACCGCGGGAGCGGCCGCCCTGCTGGAGACCACTATCCTAGACCAGGCCACCGCCGCCTTCCTGGCCGAGGGCTATGCGGCGACGACGATCGAGGCGATCGCACGGGCCTGTGGCGTGGCCAAGCGCACGATCTACGCTCGCTGGTCCGGCAAGCCCGCCCTGTTCCGCGCCGTTCTGGAACGGCTGATGGCGAAATGGCTCTCAGCCGCCGGCGACTGGGCGGAGGCGGACAGCCTTCAGGCCGCGTTGGACGGGGCAGCGGAACGCATTCTGGCGGTGGCGCTGACGCCGGAGGCGGTCGCGTTGCACCGCCTGCTGATTGCGGAAAGCGCCCGGTTTCCTGAACTGCCCCTTATGATGCACCAGGCCGGGGCCAGCGAAGGAACCACACGTATCGCTGCCCTGCTGGACCGGGCGGTCGAGAACGGCGACCTGCCGTCATTGGATACCGCGTTCGCCGCCGAACAGTTCCTGCACCTCGTGCTGGCCGGACCGCAGCGGCGCGCGCTCGGGTTGGGTCCCCCATTTGATGAACAACAGTTGCTGGCATGGCGAAAGGCGGCGGTAGCGCTGTTTCTCGCGGGCGTGACAAGCTGATGGTTGCTGCGCCGACCGGATTGATGTTACCGCACCGGAGGCGAAAACGGCTGGGAAGTTCGAGTCTATGAAGCTTTTGCTGACCGGCGGGTGCGGATTTATTGGCTCGGCCGTGGTGCGACACCTGCTGCGCCACACCGATCATGTTGTGATCAACGTCGACAAGATGACCTACGCCGCGTCGGAAGACGCGTTGGAAGAGGGCCTCCGGCATAACCGCCATTTGCTGGTGCGAGCGGATATCGCCGACGCCGCGGCGATGCGTCAGGTCTTCGAGGCGCATGACCCGGACGCGGTGATGCACCTCGCCGCCGAGAGCCACGTGGACCGCTCGATCGACGGGCCCGCCGACTTCGTGCAGACCAACGTGGTCGGCACGTTCATCCTGCTGGAAGCCGCACGCCGGCACTATTCCGCCCTCTCGGCTGACAGACAGGCGGCGTTCCGGTTCCATCACGTCTCGACGGACGAGGTGTTCGGCGCGCTGGAGCACGACGATCCACCGTTCACCGAAACCACGCCGTATGATCCACGCAGCCCCTATTCGGCGACCAAAGCCGCGTCCGACCACCTGGTTCGCGCCTGGAGCCACACCTACAAGCTGCCGACCATCGTATCGAACACCTGCAACAACTACGGTCCCTGGCAGTTCCCGGAGAAGCTGATCCCGCTGGTCACCCTGAACGCGCTGGAGGGCAAGGAATTGCCGGTCTATGGCGACGGGTCGAACAGGCGCGACTGGCTGTTCGTGGAAGATCACGCCGAGGCGCTGGTCCGCGTGGTCGAACAAGGCATTCCGGGCGAGACTTACGCCATCGGCGGCCGGCAGCCGCGCACCAACCTCCAGGTGGTCAAGGCGATCTGTGCGCATCTGGACAAGCGCGTGCCCGACGCGGCCGGCCCGCGCGAGCGGCTGATCCGCTTCGTTACCGACCGGCCGGGACACGATTTCCGCTATGAGATCGATCCGTCGCGCAGCGAAGTGGCGCTGGACTGGCAGGCACCGCACGATTTCGAGACCGGCCTCGCCCGCACCATCGACTGGTACCTCGATAACCGCGCCTGGTGGGAAGCGCTGCGCGCCGCGCGCTATGCCGGCCAGCGGCTGGGTACGACGACTGAGAGCAAGGAAAAAGCAGCATGAAGGGCATCTTGCTGGCCGGCGGTTCCGGCACCCGGCTGCATCCGATGACCCTTGCGGCGTCGAAGCAGCTTCTGCCGGTCTATGACAAGCCGATGGTCTATTACCCGCTTTCGACGCTCATGCTGGCGGGGATAAAGGACATCCTGCTGATCTCCACCCCGGACGATCTGCCGCAGTTCAGGAGGCTGCTGGGGGATGGCTCGCGGTTTGGGGTCCGGTTCGAATATGCCGTGCAGCCCAGCCCGGACGGCATCGCCCAGGCCTTCCTGATCGGCCGAGACTGGCTGGACGGTCAGGCCTGCGCCCTGGCGCTCGGCGACAATCTGATCCACGCCGATCACCTGTCCAAACTATTGCGTGTCGCCGCCGGCAGGTCCGTGGGGGCCACCGTCTTTGCCTATCAGGTGCGTGACCCCGAACGATATGGTGTGGTCGCCTTCGATGCCGATGGCAGGGCCGTGGAAGTGGTGGAAAAGCCGGCCGCGCCGACGAGCAACTGGGCGGTTACCGGGCTCTATTTCTATGACAAGCATGTTAGCGACATCGCGCCACAGATAAAGCCATCCGCGCGCGGGGAACTGGAGATCACCGATCTCAACCGCGTCTATCTGGAGATGGGGACACTGCATGTCGAAAAGCTGTCGCGAGGCTGCGCCTGGCTCGACGCCGGCACGCCAGACAGCCTGTTGCAGGCGGCGACCTTCGTGCAGACCATCCAATCGCGCACCGGCATGCTGGTCGGCTGTCCGGAAGAGGTGGCCTTCCGCATGGGCTTCATCGACGCCGATCGGCTGCGTCACCATGCCACCCAACTGGGAAAGACCGAACTCGGCCGCGTGCTGATGGAACTGGCTGAAGGGGAAATGGCGTGAAGGTCGAGTCCCTTGCGATTGCAGATGTGAAATTGATCACCCCGCCGCGGTTCCAGGACCCGCGCGGGTTTTTCTCCGAAACCTGGAAACAGGGGGCTTTCGCCGAGGCCGGCATTCCCGGACCGTTCATCCAGGACAACCATGCGGTGTCCACCGGGACCGGGGTGTTGCGCGGCCTCCACTGCCAGATCGGACCGAACGCCCAGGGCAAGCTGGTGCGCTGCGTGAAGGGCGCGATCTATGACGTGGCGGTGGATGTTCGGCAGGGCTCGCCGACATTTGGCCGGTACGTGGGTGCGGAGATCAGCGCGGAGAACTGGACCCAGATCTGGGTACCAGTGGGGTTCCTGCACGCCTATTGCACGCTGACCACGGAGACCGAGGTGATCTACAAGGTCACCGGCCCCTACGATAAGGCCGCCGAACGCGGGGTGATCTGGAACGACCCGGATATCGGGATCGATTGGCCGGTGTCGGCGGATCAGGTGATCCTGTCGGACAAGGACAAGGTGCTACCCCGGCTGCGTGATTTGCCGGCGTTGTTTCACGTTTGATTGGAGGGAGCGGGCGTGAGCAGCTGCCATCTCCCTTTTTATCGTCATGGCCCGGCTCGTCCGGGCCATGCCAGGGGGAGAGCGAATCGGCCATGACGGGATGCATCCTTGTCACCGGCGGCACCGGCCAGCTCGCCTCCGCGCTCGCGGCCGCCCCCCATGTCCGCGTCATCGGCCGCCCGGCGTTCGACTTTGACCGGCCGGAGACGATCGAGGCGGCCTTCCTTGCCGCCGCCCCGCGCCTGGTGGTCAATGCCGCCGCCTACACCGCCGTGGATGCGGCGGAAAACGACGCGGACGCCGCCTACCGCGCCAACCGCGACGGCCCGGCGATCCTTGCGCGCCTGTGCACCGCGGCTGATATCCCGCTGATCCACGTCTCCACCGACTATGTCTTTGACGGCGCCAAGCCGGCCCCGTACACCGAAACCGACCCGGTCGCCCCGCAGGGCATCTATGGCGCCAGCAAGCTGGCCGGCGACCAGGCGGTGATGGCGTCTGGCGCCAAGGCGATCATCCTGCGCACCGCCTGGGTCTATGCCGCCACCGGCAAGAACTTCGTCCGCACCATGCTGACCGTCGGCAAGACCCGCGACCGGCTGACCGTAGTCGCCGACCAGTTCGGCTGCCCGACCAGCGCGACCGACCTGGCCGACGCCATCCTGGCGATCATCGCGCGACTGGACCAGACCGGCTGGCAGCCGCATTACGGCGGTGTCTTCCATGCCGCCGGGACCGGGGCCACGACCTGGCATGGCCTCGCCGTCGCGACTTTCGAGGAAGCCGGCCGGCATGGCGCCAAAGTTCCTGAGGTCGCACCCATCGCCAGCGCGGACTGGCCGACGCCAGCGAAGCGCCCCGCCAATTCGCGTCTGGATTGCACCCGGCTGTACGATGTGTTCGGCGTCCGCCTACCGCCTTGGCGCGAGAGCCTGGCGCGGACGGTTGATACAATTTTCGCTTCGGCACCGCCTTGATACGGGCATTTGCCGAAAGCCAAGCCGCTCGACCCGATATAGAAAGGATTTCGTTCAGACGGCGGCCCCCGCGCGCCGCCGATGTCGTGAGGGACCGATATGCGATGCCGCGCCTTATCGAAATCGTGCTTTTCCTGACGCCCTTTCTCGGTTTTGCCGTATGGCGCCTTGCGTTCCCAACGCCGCTGCCGCCGTCCTGGCTGATTGGCGGGCTGGCTGGCTTTGTGGTCCTGATGCTGCTGGCCCTGGTCTGGCTGCGACACATCGACGCCTCGGATACAAACTTGACCTACGTCCCGGCCGAACTGCGCGATGGGCGGGTTGTTCCGGCACATCCCGCCGCGCCGCCATGATCCATCTGGATGTTCCGGCCGATCCGGCACTGGCGAAAGTATGGGACGCGCTGCCCGACGCCCGCGTGGTCGGCGGCGCCGTAAGGGATGCGCTGGCGGGCCGGCCCGTCGCCGACTTCGACCTCGCGACCCCCCTGGCGCCGGAGGCGGTGATGGCGGCGTTGAAGCAGGCCGGCGTAAAGGTCGTCCCGACCGGGCTGGCGCACGGTACCGTCACCGCCGTGATGGCCGGCCGCGGCTTCGAGGTCACCACGCTCCGCCGCGATGTCGAGACTGACGGCCGTCACGCCGTGGTTGCCTTCACCGCGGACTGGAAGGTGGACGCGTCACGGCGGGACTTCACCATCAACGCCATGTCGATGGCGCGCGACGGCACGGTATTCGACTATTTCGGCGGCGCCGCCGACGTGGAAGCCGGGCGCATCCGCTTCGTCGGCGATCCCGCGACCCGCATCGCCGAGGACTACCTCCGTATCCTCCGCTTCTTCCGCTTCTACGCCCGCTATGGCCGCGTGCCGCCCGACCCCGCCACGCTGGACGCGCTGAAAGCCGGCATCCCCGGCCTCGCCCGGCTATCGGTGGAGCGGGTGTGGCACGAACTCCGCCGCATCCTGGGCGCGCCGGACCCGGCGGAGGCCGTCGGGCTGATGGATCGCCTCGGCATCCGGGCGGCAGTGCTGCCGGAAGCCGCCGCCGTGTCCCGGCTGGCCGGCCTGCCGGCAGACCCGATCCTCCGCCTGGCGGGAATGCTGACCGGCGAGCCGTTGGCGCTGGCCGAACGGCTGAAACTGTCGAACGAGGACCGCGACCGGCTGGTGCGGTTGGTGGCAACGCCGGGCGCTCGCGGGTCGGACGACGATGGGACGCTACGGCGGTTGCTGGCGGATCATGCACCGGCCGATCTGATCGGCCGGACCTGGCTGGACGGGGAACCGGACGCGCGGCGACGGCTGTCTGGCATGCCTCGGCCGGTTTTCCCGCTGGAAGGCCGCGACGTGGTGGCGCTGGGTGTTCCGGCCGGGCCGCGCGTCGGCGCGCTGCTGCGTGACGTGCGACAGTGGTGGCTGGACGGCGGCTGCGTGGCCAATCGTGCCGCCTGCCAGGCGGAGCTTGCACGAAGGGCCAATCTGCCCAACATAAATGTGAAGAGGTAACCGAAATGCCGGATGTCGAAATTTACACTCAGCCCTGGTGCCCGTTCTGTGAGCGGGCGATGCATATCCTGACCACCAAGGGCATTGAATTCCGCGAGATCGATGCGCCGAGCGGTTCGCCCGCTCGGGTAGAGGCGCGGGAACGGTCCGGGGGGCGCACCTCCGTGCCGCAGATCTTTATCGGCGGCACGCATATTGGCGGCTGCGACGACATGGTGGCGCTGGATCGTGCGGGAAAACTGGACACTCTGTTGGGGTTGCGCTGAATTGTGTTGGCACTCCTCCGATGAGAGTGCCAAATTGTTCGTCATGAGATTGGGTCTCAGTCAGGACCAGGAATGATTCACTACCAGTTGCGGTGCGCTAAAGATCACGGGTTCGATGGCTGGTTCAAGGACAGTGCCAGCTTCGAGAAGCAGGCGAAGCGTGGCCTGATCGAGTGCCCCGAATGCGGCGGCACCGATGTCGAACGCGCGCTGATGGCCCCGGCTTTGGCGAAGCGCGATGCTGCCCCCATGCCGGTCGCCGCGCCCGCGCCGCCGGCCGGGCCTCCGGCCGCGTCCACCGAGAAAGTCGCCGCCGGCCGGCTGCCCGCACAGATGCTGGCGGCGTTGCAGCGCATGCGGGCCGAGGTGGAGAAGAACTGCGACTATGTCGGTTCGGAATTCGCCGACGAGGCACGGAAGATCCACCGCGGCGAGGTCGAGGCGCGTGGGATCTACGGGGAAACCACCGACGAACAGGCCGAGAGCCTGGCCGATGAGGGTATCTCCGTCGCGAAGATCCCGTGGGTGCCACGCGCCGACGGGTGATCCCCATAAGCCGTCGATGGCTCCCCCACTGAGCAGCAGGCCGATGCGCTGATCCCCGGCGCATTGCCTGACGGGATCGGGCCATGGGGCGCGTTTCATTGCCTCCCGCTCATGGCCGGCGGAGCGCGCACGCGAGCGAGAGTTGACCCGGTCCTCCGGCCCCGCGCATCTTACCCCCGCGCGTTCTCCAATCCACGACAGCCGAGGAAGGGACCAGCGGCCATGCAAGTTCAGCCCTACCTGTTTTTCGACGGACGCTGCCAGGAAGCGATTGACTTCTATCGTCAGGCCCTCGGCGCCGAGGTTCTGATGCAGATGCAGTTCAAGGACAGCCCCACCCCCGAAATGGCGCCGCCCGGAGTCGCAGGCGACAAGGTGATGCACGCCTGCCTGCGTATCGGCGAAACCCAGGTCATGATGTCCGACGGCATGTGCGGCGGTAAGCCGGCGTTTCATGGTTTCTCGCTGTCGGTGTCGCCGGGGGACGACGCGGCGGCGGCGCGAGTGTTTGCCGCGCTGGGTGATGGCGGCACCGTGAATATGCCGTTGACGAAGACGTTTTTCGCTTCGTCGTTTGGGATGGTCAACGACCGGTTTGGCGTGTCATGGATGGTGATGGTTCCGGCTTGATGCGCGAAATAATCTGAATGCGGTATATTCCGGAACAGAGATGGTACGTGTTCAGCAGCTGCGACTGAGGTATCTGAGGTTTGCCAGAGTGGACGAACCGCAGATTCGGGACACTAGCTCTTTATTTTTAGCGGCCTGTCTATCCCCGAAGCCCGCTGTATGATGCGACGAACTTCGGAGGCAGGACACGCCATAACCTGAATAGGGAGGCAATATGAGTACAGTCACGCTCCCACCTGGAACAACGACCTTTCGCAGTTTCGAGGCGGACGGGAACGACTATATCTTTGCCGGAATCTCTCAAAGTCTGGGAAGCCTGCCCGTGATGTCGTTCATAACGGGCTCATTGAAC
>JARLIN010000042.1 GCA_031291715.1 Rhodopila sp.
ACGATCCTGTTCCTGGAAGACCTCGGGTTCTGCCCCAAGGGCGAAGGCGGGCGCTTCGTCGAAGGCGGCCGGATCGCGCCGAAAGGGTCGCTTCCGGTCAACACAAACGGTGGCGGGCTGTCCTATTGCCATCCCGGCATGTACGGGCTGTTCCTGCTGATCGAGGCCGTGCGGCAATTGCGCGGGGAATGCGGGCAGCGGCAGGTGTCCGGGGCGGAACTGGCGCTGGTGCACGGCAATGGCGGCGTGTTGTCGGCGCAGGCGACAACGATCCTGGGCGGGCCGGCGACGGTTTGAACGGCACGGCGGAGGGCGCGCAAGTCAGCTTATGGCTGGTTGCGTTCCCTCCTCGATGGCGTTTGGCGAGGGCAAGACCGGCTCCTCTCCAAACGGCCGGTTGATGATCGACAGCGCCTCACTCGCCGCGAACAGACGGTTCCGGCGGTAGCCCGTGCGCTCCCATAGAATGCCCACGTCCATGAGTTGCCGAACCGCCTGAGCGGCCTGTGGCCCGCTCACATCCAGCAGTTCGGCGAGGCGGCCGGCGGTGATCACGGGATAATGCGGCAGGACATCGAGCGTTCGCAGTGCGGCCGACCGGGCGCGAAACCGGCGGCGCAACAGCCATATCGCACGAAGGTCCTGCAACGCCCGCCGCGTCGCCAGCAGCTCGCTGACCGTGGCGGTCACGGCGTCCGCGACGAAGCCGATCATTTCACGCCAGAGATGCCGCTGCTGGGCCGCTTTCAGTGCCGCGTAATAGGCTGAACGGTTCGCTTCGATATAGGGGGAGAGATAGAGCGGCGCGTGTCCCTGCGCCGCCATCATCAGCGGCAACAGCAACCGCCCCACGCGCCCATTCCCGTCGGTGAAGGGATGCACAGCCTCGAAATGGGCGTGGGCGACCGCCATGCGCGTGATGACACTGGGCGGGAAGGTTTCGTCCGCGTCACCACGCATATAGGCGATGTTGTCGGCGAGACACCGGCCGATATCTTCGGGCGGTGCGGGATTATAGGTCGAGTAGGCGATATCCCCTCGCCCGCCGATCCAGACGACGTTCGTGCGCAGTTCGCCGGGCGTATCCGCGTAACCGGTCTCGCTTTTCATCGCAGAGCGATGCAGGTCGCGCACAAGTTTGTCAGTGAAGACCGAGGGTCCCAGCGCCGTTGCGCTCGGCACCACCGCATCGAGACAAAGAGCATAGTCCTTCACCTGCGCTGCCGCCTGCCGCCCCCAAGTGTCGCCGGTTTCTTCAGCCGACAGAAGTTCATCGAGGGTGCTGTTGGTGCCTTCGATCGCGGAACTGCTGATGGCTTCCCGCCGCATGAGTATGCGGCTCACGAGCCATGGGTCGCCAAGTTCCGACACCAGGGTTTCAAGGCGAGCGAGAGCGTTCAATGCCGCATGGCATTGAGCAGCGACCGCCATGACGGACGGCGGCGATGCGGGCGGCGGAAACGGAACGACCCCGTAGTGGTTGGCATAGGGCGGCGGAAGCCGCTTGAGGGCCGCTCGGACTTGGTGTGAAAGCTCGGAGCGGTTCACCAAAAACCTCCTCAAGCACTGCTCGCGGAGCTTTATAATTAGGCTTCAGAGAAAAAGCCATCGCATGATCGAGATTCAGCAGCCTTGCTTAGGTATGGCGGTCTGTGCTCGCCCCGAGCAATGCGGTTGCGGCTGCCTGGACGCACCGCTCGAAGACCGACAGATCATGCCATCGATCCTGGTCTTCGCAGATCACGGTACCGCCGGACTCGGTGATCCCGCCCTCGATCATCAGGTTGTCGAACAGGCCGAACTGCTCGACCAGCATCCCGTCCGCGCCCCACCAGGAGCCGTCCGGATCCCGCCGTCCGCCACCGATCGACGACAGGGTTCGGTCCAGGAACGCCGTCGCCACGGTGGCGTAGCCAAACACCCTCAAGCCGAGGCCGCGGGCGAATCCAACCTCGTACACCGTCCCGGCGTCCGCGCTCGGCCCCCGGAACGGTGTCAAATTGGCGATGACGGCAGCGCAGCTTCTGATATGGGCCTCATTGCGGAGGGCGATCCGGCGCCATTCGGGCAGGTTTGCCCACGCGGCCGGCTCGCCCGGCAAGTCATCGAGCGGCGATACGCCAACCAGGCGGTAACCCGTGCAGATGGCCTTCTTCCGCGCCATCCAGTCGGCGGCATCGGGCAAGAAGACATCCGGGCCGGCGAGATACACCCTGGTCATACGGCGACACTCCGCGCACGGAAATGGGCGCGATAATAACCGATCCGCCGATTCGCGCCGCGATCAGCCTTCCAGAGCGGCAACACCCGGGAGTGTCTTGCCCTCAAGCCATTCGAGGAATGCGCCACCGGCCGATGACACGTAGCTCATTTGCTCGATGACGCCGGCATGGCGCAGCGCCGAAACCGTGTCGCCGCCGCCCGCGACGCTTCGCAGGCCGGCTTTCTGGGTTGCGGCGGCGACGGCATGCGCGAGGGCAACCGTGGCAGCGTCGAACGGCGGGGTCTCGAAAGCGCCGACCGGACCGTTCCAGACAAGCGTCTTCAGTGTCGGAAGCTGCTGGATCAGGGCGGCAACCGATTCCGGACCGACGTCCAGGATCATCGTGTCCGCCGGGACGGCATCGACCGAGACGATTTCGGTCGGCGGATTCGGTTTGAACACGCGGGCAACGACGGCATCGGTCGGCAGGAGGATCCGGCAGCCGGCGGCCTGCGCCTTGGAGAGGATTTCCAGCGCGGTGCCGTGCATCTCGGCTTCCTGCAACGACTTGCCGACGCCTTTGCCTTGCGCGGAGAGGAAGGTGTTCGCCATGGCGCCGCCGATCACCAGAACATCGACCTTGCCGACCAGGTTGCCGAGGAGTTCCAGCTTGGTGGACACCTTGGCACCGCCGACAATCGCCGCGACCGGACGCACCGGATTGCCGAGCGCCGCATCGAGCGCTTCCAACTCGGCCTGCATCAGACGGCCGGCATAGGCGGGCAGCAAGTGGGCCACGCCTTCCGTGCTGGCATGCGCGCGATGCGCTGTCGAAAAGGCGTCATTGACGAAAATGTCGGCCAATTTGGCCAGCGCGGCGGCGAATGCCGGGTCGTTCTTTTCCTCGCCGGCATGAAAGCGGGTGTTTTCCAGCACCAGCACGTCACCGCATGACAGCAGCTCGACGGCCTGTTCCGCCGCGGCGCCGATGCAGTCTTCGACGAAGCGCACGCGCTTGCCCAGGACTTCGCCAAGCGCAGCGGCCATCGGCGCGAGCGACATTTCCGGCACGCGCTTGCCCTTCGGGCGGTCGAAATGGCTGCAAACGATGACTTTCGCGCCCTTGTCTGAGAGCTCCCTTATGGTGGGAGACAGCCGCTCGATGCGGGTGAGGTCGCTGATCTTGCCGTCGTGCACAGGTACATTGAGGTCGGCGCGCAGCAGGACGCGCTTACCGGCGACGTCCACATTGTCCAAGGTGCGGAAAGACATTGTAAGGCTCCGGGCGGGGCAATCGCCCCATAAGCATCATGCCCGGACTTGACCCGGGCACCCGTCCAAAGACAGTGCCGATACGGATGGCCGGGACACGCCCGGCCATCGCGCGACGGCGGAGGCGGACCTACAGGCTGCCGAACAAGGCTGCCGTGTCGGACATGCGGTTGGAGAAACCCCACTCGTTATCGTACCAGCCCATGACCCGTGCCAGCGCACCATCGACCACCGTGGTCTGCGTCGAATCGAACGTGCACGACGCCGGGTTGTGGTTGAAGTCGATGCTGACCAGCGGCGCCTTGTTGTAGTCCATGATCCCGGCCAGTTCGCCCTTGGCGGCGTCCTGCATCGCGGCGTTGATCTCCTCCTTGGTGGCCTGCTTCGACAGGTTCACGTCCAGGGACACCAGGGAGACATTCGGCGTCGGGATACGAATGGCGGTACCGTCCAGCTTGCCCTTCAGCTCCGGCAGCACGAGACCGACCGCGCGAGCCGCACCGGTTGAGGTGGGGATGGCGGAAACCGCCGCCGCACGCGCACGGTGCAGGTCCTTGTGCAAGGTATCAACCGTGTTCTGGTCGCCCGTGTAGGCGTGGATCGTCACCATGTAGCCACGGAGGATGCCGAAGCGCTCATGCAGCACCTTCGCCATGGGTGCCAGGCAGTTGGTGGTGCAGGACGCGTTGGAGATCACCGTCATGTCCTTGGTGATCGTCTTGTGATTGACGCCGTAAACGATGGTGGCATCGACTTCATCCGCCGGGGCGGAGATCAGCACCTTGCGCGCGCCCGCGGTGAGCAGGGCCGACGCCTTGGACTTGCTGGCGAAAATGCCGGTGCATTCCAGCGCTACATCCACGCCCTGGTACGGCACCTTGGTCGGATCGCGCTCGGCGGAAACCTTTAGCGGGCCATACACCTTGCCGTTGTGACGGATGGTGATGGTGTCGCCCGATACCTCGATCTGGCCAGGGAAGCGGCCATGCACGCTGTCGTAGGCAAAGAGATGAGCATTCGCCTCGACACTGCCGAGGTCGTTGATCGCGACGGGGATGACGTCATCCCGGCCGCTCTCGATGATGGCGCGCAGCACAAGGCGCCCAATTCGTCCAAACCCGTTGATCGCGACCTTAACGGCCATGGCTCGCTTCCTTTCCGCTACTTCCCGGCATCAAACTTCGCGCGACTTATGGCGCCACTCGTTGAGGTAAATCAACGGTCACCGGACGCACAAATCGTCTGACTGACGCGCGTTTTACCCAAGGCGGCGCATTACCGCCGCGACCACGGCGTCCGGCGTGATGCCAAAATGGGCATAGAGGTCCTCGTGATTGGCCGATGCCCCGAAGCCTGTCATGCCGATGAAGATGCCGTCGGGTCCCAGCCACCGCTCCCAGCCGAAACCGCCTGCCGCCTCGATCCCGACTCGCGGCGCACCGCCCAGCACTTGTGCGCGATAGGCTTCGTCCTGCTGCGCGAACAACTCCCAGCACGGCAGCGAGACGACCGCGATGGCGATGTTATCTCCGGCGAGTTTTTCCCGCGCGGCCATCGCGATGGGCACTTCCGAGCCGGTGGCGATGACGGTCGCCTGCCGCGGCCCATCAGCCTCGGCGAGCACATACCCGCCGCGGGCGGAGCGATTCTCCGCGGTATCGGTTCGCCACGGCGGCAATGCCTGCCGCGACAGCACCAAAAGGCTCGGCCCATCCGATCGGCGGACCGCGAGTTCCCAGCATTCCGCCGTTTCCATCGTGTCGGCCGGACGAAACACGTGGAGGTTGGGCATCGCCCGCAGGCTGGCCAGATGCTCGATCGGCTGATGGGTCGGGCCATCTTCCCCCAGACCGATCGAGTCGTGAGTCAGGACATAGACCACCCGTTGACGCATGATCGCGCACATGCGCAGCGCCGGCCGCAGGTAGTCACTGAACACGAAAAACGTCCCGACATAGGGGATGATGCCGCCATGCAGCGCCATGCCGTTGGCGGCGGCAGCCATGCCATGCTCGCGAATGCCATAATGAATGTATCGGCCACCGTAATTGCCGGCGGAAATCGAGGCCATACCTTTTACCAAGGTGAGATTCGATTCCGTCAGGTCGGCGGACCCACCAATCAGTTCCGGCGTCGCGGGCACCAGCGCTTCCAGGCACTTCTGACTGGAGGCCCGACTAGCGAGTTTCAGCCTGTTGTCTGCGATGTGCTGCTTCAGTTCCGCCACTGACTCGTGCCAGTTGTCGGGGAGGCGGCCGGCCAGGACTCGCTCGAATTCGCTGCGCTGGTTGTGCCGGGCGAGGCGCTTCAGCCATCCTCGGCGGGCAGCGGCACCGCGGCTGCCAACGGCGCGCCATCGATCCTTGAGATCGTCGGGCGTGACGAATGACGCCTCGCGCCACCGGAGCAATTCCCTCGCGCCAGCGGCTTCCTTCGGACCGAGTGGAGACCCGTGAACGCCGCTGGTGCCGGCCTTGGTGGGGGCGCCCAGACCAATGACCGTGCGGCAAGCGATCAGGGTCGGCTTCTTCGAGCGCACGGCAAAGGACAGCGCGGCGTTGATCTGGTCTGGGTCGTGGCCATCGACGCGCTTGGTCGCCCAGCCATAGGCGGCAAATCGCTTCAGCACATCATCGGAGTAGGACAGCGCGGTGTCGCCGTCTATCGAGACATGGTTGTCGTCGTACATGACGGTCAGCCTGGATAGCGCCAGATGTCCGGCCAGCGCCGCCGCCTCATGGCTGATCCCCTCCATGAGATCCCCATCCGAGGCGATCACCCAGGTCCGGTGATCAACCAGCGACTTGCCGAACCGCGCCGCCAGGTTTCGTTCCGCGATCGCCATCCCCACGGCGGTCGCCAGCCCCTGCCCGAGGGGGCCGGTCGTGGTCTCGATCGCAGGGTGTTCGCCGTATTCCGGGTGACCCGCGGCGGGCGAGTGCAACTGGCGGAAATTGCGGATGTCGTCGATCGACATCCCATCATGGCCGGTCAGATAGATCAGCGCATACAGCAGCATCGAGCCGTGACCCGCGGACAGGACAAACCGGTCACGATCGGGCCAACGCGGATCGGCCGCATCGAACTTGTGAAACCGCGTCCACAATGCCGTCGCGACATCGGCCATGCCCATGGGCAGGCCGGGGTGGCCGGATTTGGATTGCTCGGTGGCATCGATCGCGAGGGCACGGATCGCATCGGCCATGCGGCGCGCCTGGGTCACCGGGCGCGCCAATATTTCCGCCTGAAGAGACAGGGCTGGATTATTAGACGACAACTCGGCTGTGACGGCCATGCGAACTCCTTGGACCGGCGCTATAGGCGGCGGGGGGTATCGCGGCAACCCGGCGCGCCCAGGGACGACCGCTGGAAGCTTGCCGGGAAAGGAACGGAAATGCGCTGTCGCGGTTGCGCGGGAGTGGGGGCTAACCCTTGGCCAGCACACCCAAGGCGGCATCGACGCCGAATTCCCCTGGCAAGGCACCACGTGGGAAAAGCCGCGTGACATGCCCCATCTTGCGGCCAGGAAGCGCCGCTGCCTTCCCGTAGAGGTGCGGGATGATGCCAGGTTCAGCCAGAGCGGCGGGCCAGAGCGCCATGCCCTCGGGGCCGATCAGGTTCTTCATGACGGCGTCGGAGTGCCGTGTCGCCGGTGGCAAAGGGAGGCCGGCGATGGCTCTTATGTGCAGCTCGAACTGACTCGCGGGGCAGGCATCGATCGTCCAGTGGCCGGAGTTGTGTGGACGGGGTGCGATCTCGTTCACCAGCACCTTGCCGGAACTATCGACGAACATCTCGACCGCAAGGAGGCCGATCAGGTCCAACGCCTCCACGACCCGGCGGGCGATGGCCTGCGCAGCCTGGTCCACAGCCTGGGAGATGCGGGCCGGAGCCAGGGTCACGTCAAGGATGTGGTCGCGATGACGGTTTTCCACCGTGTCGAACGACGACACGCTGCCATCCGCGCCTCGTGCCACGACAACGCTGATTTCCTGCGCGAAATTGATGAAGCCCTCCAGGACCAGGGGCTTCGGGTCGAGCTGCTCCCAGGCGGCGTCCAGGTCTTCGGGCACGCGCAGCATCGCCTGCCCTTTGCCGTCGTAGCCGAGGCGGGTGGTTTTCAGGACGGCCGGCAGACCGAGGCGATGCACAGCTTCAGTCAACTCACCCCGCGACGTGACAGGTGCCCATGGCGCGGTGGGAACGCCGGCTCCGTTCAGGAACGTCTTTTCATCCACCCGATCCTGGCTGATCCGCAGGACCGACGGCGCCGGTCGAACCGGACGGATGGAAGCCAGCAGGTCCAGTCCCTCGGCGCTGACATTCTCAAATTCGAAGCTGATGACATCCACCGCATTGGCGAAGGCCCGCAGCGAGACGGGATCGCTGTAATCGCTGATGGTGACGGCATGGGACACCTGGGCCGCCGGGCTGTCGGTTTCCCTTGTCAGGATATGGCAGCGATAGCCCAGGCGGGCGGCCGCGAGGGCGGACATACGACCAAGCTGTCCGCCACCGACAAGACCGATGGTCGCATTGGGCGGTAAGGGAAAGTTTGTCATAACGGATCGGCAGACACCTGTTGTGGGGCGTCTGCCACGGCGGCGGTCTGTTCCGCCCGCAGCCTGTCGAGCCTGGCGGCCAACGCCGGATCGTGCGTCGCCAGCATCGCGGCCGCCAGCAACGCCGCATTCACCGCCCCTGCCCGGCCGATCGCCATCGTACCGACCGGAATACCGGCCGGCATCTGAACAATGGAAAGCAGACTGTCCATGCCTTTCAGCGCATGCGATTCGACCGGAACCCCCAGCACAGGCAGCGGCGTCCAGGACGCGCACATGCCAGGCAGATGCGCCGCTCCGCCGGCACCGGCGATAACAACCTTCAACCCGCGATCTCGGGCAGTCAGCGCATATTCCCGCAATCGGTCCGGTGTCCGATGGGCAGACACGATCTTGACCTCATGCGGGACGTGAAGGCGAGTGAGTATCTCGGCCGCGTGGGACAGGGTTGGCCAGTCCGACTGGCTACCCATAATGATCCCAACCAGCGGCGCCACTTGAGCGGGTGCTAACATCTCAGGCAATGCTGTCCGGGATTAAACGACTTTCCAGCCAGGCGATCTCGTCGCGCAGCATCAATTTGCGCTTCTTCAGGCGCTGCAGGTGCAGCTGGTCCGATGCACCTTGATCCGCGAGGCGTGCGATAACGGTGTCGAGGTCCCGATGCTCGCTGCGCAGTCCGTGCAATTTCCGCAGCAGCGAATCCCTATCGTTCAGCATGGTTGCAACCCACGATAGAAACAGACGATGCAGTCACACGCGTGAAGTTGAATCTGGCCAGGTCGGCGTCAAAGGCGTTACAGTGCCTTGCCGCGGCCATTGCGGCGGCCGCTGGCAGCCAACCGGTTTTATACGGAGGTACCCAGTCCATGAGCCTGAATACCCGTCTCGACGCTCTAAAGGAACGGCATGCGTCCCTCGAAAGCCGCATTTTCGACGAGGACCAACGGCCGCGCCCCGATACGGAGGCCCTCATGCGACTTAAGCTCGAGAAGTTGCGTCTGAAGGAAGAAATGGAAAGGCTACGAACCCGCGTTAACTGAGGAGACACAGCACATCCCACCCCGTCACGCCGGTCAGGCGGCCTCGTCCGCCTCCGGCGGTGGCGGAACGGGAACGGTCCGGCCTTCCCGCTCCAGCCGCTCATTCGCCTGAGAAACGGCGGCATTCAGATCCGTCTGGCTGCACAAACCGAGGATGACGGGATCGCGCGGCTTGATGTTCGCGCTGTTCCAGTGAGTCCGCTCCCGCACTTTCTGGATGGTATCTTTAGTCGTGCCGAGAAGCTTGCCGACCTGGGGTTCCGAAAGCTGCGGGTAGTTGCGCAGGAGGAACGCGATGGCGTCCGGGCGGTCGTTGCGTTTCGCCACGGGGGTGTAGCGCGATCCACGCAAGCGCTTGGGCGCCGGCAGCGCATTCGCCAGCAGTTTCAGCCGCGCATTCGGATCGGCCTCACATCGCCGGATATTTTCCAGCGTGGTTTGGGCGTTCGCGACTGGGTCGTAGCCAACAATGCCCTGCGCGACCTCGCCATCGGCGATGGCCTGCACTTCAAGCGGATGCATGCCGCAGAAATCCGCGATCTGCGTGAAGGTCAGGGCGGTTTTCTCAATCAGCCACACGGCGGTAGCTTTCGGCATCAGCGGAAGGGTCATGGCTTTCACACTCTCAGGGTCGCCGGCGGATGTTTTTCATTCTGACGATGTCGCTTGCAGGCCAACCAGCGCAATTGACGGATCGTAGCCGCGGCCAAGGGCCGGATATGACAAGCCAAGGGGGGTGGGTCAAGCGGCTTTGGCGGGATTATGATAATCCGCCGCGCATGGCTGGAACGCCTTGCCGCCGAATATGGTCGAATGGAGATCGGAATGGCCCGGGAAGAAGACGAACCCCTCACGAAGCGGCGCCGGCTGGAGCCGCTTTTGCTCGACAGTCTCGGGATCGAGGAACTGCGCGACTATATCGATGAGTTGAAAGCCGAAATCGTTCGGGTCGAAGCGGACATCGGTCGGAAGCACAGCCATCGCAGCGCGGCCGACGCCTTTTTCAAAAGGCCATGAGAATCGGGGGCCGGTTCGCCCGGCCCCCGTTGTTCAATGCCTCAAGCCCGCCGCGAATTACGCGGCTTGGGCGGCTTGCTGCGGGTCGTTGGCGATCGCCGCAGCCTCGCCACCGCCGATCACGATCTTCCGGGGCTTCAGGGCCTCGGGCACCACGCGCTTGAGGCCGACATGGAGCAGGCCATGCTGGACGTCCGCGCCCTCCACGACGATATGGTCGGCGAGAACGAAGCGACGCTCGAACGCGCGGCCGGCGATACCGCGATAAAGGATCTCGGCCTTCTGGCCTGCGTTGGCGACACGGCCGGAGACGAACAACGTGTTGTCCTTGACCGTGATATCGAGGTCCTCGGGACGGAAGCCCGCCACCGCCATGGTCAGGCGATAGGTGTCGTCACCGGTCTTCTCGATATTGTAGGGAGGGTAGCTTTGAGCTTCCTGGCTGGAAGCCGTTGTGTCCACGAGCCGAGCCAAACGATCGAAACCGATGGCGGTGCGGAAAAGGGGGGCGAAGTCAACGGTTGTCATAACAAAACCTCCTGCGAAGCAAGGTCATTGGTTGCAGGCCGCCCATGCTGGGCCGACCCATTCTGCGGTCCCGAAAACCCCTGATTGGGCATTTCCGACACTGTCAGAGTTAGGCAACGCTAACCGACCGTTCAAGAGGCTTTGCTGAAGAGGCGCGGGCAATTTGCCCCCGCCAGGAGAGTCACTTATTGATTCCGAGCCCGGCAAACTTCTTGTTGAACTTGGCGACCTGCCCACCGGTATCGAGCATACGCTGCACACCGGTCCAGGCCGGGTGGGACTTGGGATCGATGTCCAGGCGCAGCGTGTCGCCTTCCTTGCCCATGCAGGAACGCGTCTTGAACTGCGTCCCGTCCGTCATGATGACGTTGATCTCGTGGTATTCTGGGTGGATGCCCGGCTTCATCGTTTAATTCCTCACTGGCGCCGCCGATCCCGACCGGCCACGCGAGCGGGGGGCTATAGCGGGCGATCGCCGTCGGCTCAAGCCTAAGATTAATCGCGTTAGCGATGGACCCACCCGGATGGAGAGATTATCAGGTGCCGCCACCTAAAAATATAGGCGCCCTCATCGCATGCTGATCCGTCTGCTTGTCCGCCTTGTCGATTTCAGCCGCCGTCATTCTCTTTCCGTCGTTTTAGGAGGGGTGCTGCTGGCCGTAGTCGCCGGCTGGGTCGCCTCCGTCCATCTCGGGGTCAGCACCGACACCGACCTGTTGTTCAAGGCCAGCCTGCCGTGGCGCCAGCGGGCGGTGGAAATGAACCGGGATTTCCCGCAGTTCCGCGATTTGCTGGTCGCGGTGGTGGATGCGCGCATCCCCGAGGAGGCCGATGCGACCGCGGCGGAACTGGCAGCCCGGTTATCGGCCGACAAGGCCCATTTCCTGACCGTGCGTCGCCCGGATGCCAGCCCGTTCCTGGATAAGGAAGGGCTGCTGTTCCTTAAGCCGACACAATTGTCGGCGCTGATGGACCAGACGATCGACGCGCAGCCCTTTCTCGGCCAGTTGGTCGCGGACCCCTCGGCGCGCGGCCTTTTCGCGGCATTGTCGCTGCTGGGCATGGGCGTGACCCAGGGGGACGTGGATCTGTCGCCCTATCTGCCGCCCATCAAGGGCTTCCACCAGGCGATGGTGGATGCCTTGTCCGGCCACCCGAAGCCGCTGTCGTGGGAGACTCTCCTGGGTGCGGGCCTGAGTGAGTTGGCGGGTCCCTATCGGTTCGTGCTGGTGCAACCAAGGCAGGATTTCGGTGCGTTGGAACCGGGCGGGGCCGCGACCAAGGCGATGCGCGACGTCATCGCCGGGTTGGACTTCGTGAAATCCGGCGACGCGCATGTGCGGATTACCGGGCAGGTCGCGCTGGCCGACGAGGAATTCGCGACCGTCGCACAGGGCGCCGTCGAAGGGTTGATCGGCAGCCTGGTGCTGATCACGCTTTGGTTGTTTCTGGCGGTTCATTCCTGGCGGCTGATCGTTCCGATCCTGATGACCCTGGTGCTTGGGCTGATGCTGACGGTGCTGTTCGCCACGGTCGCGGTCGGCACACTGAACCTGGTCTCGGTCGGGTTCGGCGTCCTGTTCGTCGGTATAGCGGTCGATTTCGCCATCCAATTCTCCGTCCGCTACCGGGAATACCGCTTCGAAACAGGCGACCCGGCCGCTGCGATGACGGAAACCGCACGCAGGGTCGGCGTGCAGATTCTGATCGCCGCCCTGGCCACGTCCGCCGGATTTTTGGCCTTCGTCCCCACCGATTTTTCCGGCGTGGCCGAGCTTGGACTGATCGCCGGGGCCGGGATGATCATGGCATTCATATGCACGCTGGGCTTTTTGCCGGCGGCAATCACGTTGTTTCGTCCATTCGGCGAATCGGCAGAGGTCGGTTTCGCCTTCGCTGCCCGGATCGATCCTATCATCGTGCGGCGGCGGCGGTTGATCCTGATCGTGTTCGGCTTATTGGCGGTCACGGCGGTCGCGGTGTCACCAAGGCTGCTCTTCGATTCCGACCCGTTGGACACGAAAAATCCCAATACCGAGGCCATGCGCACGCTGCGCGACCTGATCAACAACCCGGTGACCAATCCCTATACGATCGACGTGCTCGCGCCTGACGCGAAAGCGGCGCGGGAGATTGGTGACAAGCTGGAAACCCTGCCAAGTGTATCCGGGGTGATCAGCATCAACAGTTTCGTGCCGGCGGATCAGCCGCAAAAGCTGGCGGTAATCGCGGATGCCGCCACGATTCTGGCGCCGACCCTCGCCCCGCATGGGGTGGCCGCCGCGGTGAGCGCGGACCAGATCCGATTGGCGGCGAAGGCGGCCCTGGCGCAAATCGATCCAGCGCTGCCCAAACTGCCGAAGGATCACCCGCTGACCCTGATCGCCGAGGATTTGCGCCGGATGCAAACGGCACCGGACAACGTGTTGCTGGCGACCGATGCCGCTCTGACCCGCTTCCTGCCGGAACAGCTTACCCGGCTGCGACTGGCGTTGAGCGCCGAGCCGGTGACATTGGAGTCTATCCCGCCGGCTTTCGCTCGGGATTGGGTCCTGCCTGACGGCAGGGCTCGTGTGCAGGTCAATCCCAAGTCCGAGGCACAGACCCCGCGCGGGCTGAAGAGATTCGTCCAGGAGGTTTCGGCAGTGGCCCCGAATGCCGGCGGGTCCGCGGTAACGATCGCGGCCACCGCCGACACAATCGTCGGGGCGTTCCGCGAGGCAGGGATCTACGCGGTCATCGCGATAGCCGTTATCCTGTTCGGTTTGCTTCGCCGCGTGCTCGATACGGCGTTGGTGATGGCGCCGCTGCTCCTTTCCGCCGCGCTGACGCTGCTGATCGCGGTGGCGCTGCCGTTACCGCTCAATTTCGCGAATATCATCGCGCTGCCGTTGCTGCTGGGCGTGGGTGTTTCGTTCAACATCTACTTCGTGATGAATTGGCGTGCCGGCCAGCAACATCCGTTGGGGAGCGCGACGGCACGGGCGATCCTGTTTTCTGCCTTGACCACCGGCACGGCATTCGGATCGCTGGCCCTGTCGGCTCATCCGGGGACGGCGAGCATGGGGAAACTGCTGCTGATCAGCCTGGGATGCACGTTGCTGGCAAGCCTGGTGTTCATCCCGGCCCTTCTGGCGAGCCTGCGCCGCCCGTACGTGACCGGCCCGGAAGAAGCTGACGGACTGGAAAGCGCCCTAGGTTCTCCGCCGCGATTCCAGTGACGCGCACGCCCATTTGAGGACACGTATCGTTCCTGGTGCGTGAACGAGAGCCACACGGAAGCGTTGTGGTGGTTCTGAAAGGACCCATCGCATGAAGAAATTGCTGCTGGTCGTACTGATACCGCTCGGTCTCGGGGGATGCCTGAGCTTCCACGAGAACCCACCGCCGGCCAAGACGACGGTCGTGGTGCCGCCGGGATCGACGGTGACATGCTCGAACGGCCAGCCGGGCCCTTGCTAGCACTGTGCGAACGCCAGGCGTCGCGCGTGTTTACCGTGGGGTCTGGCGAGCCTCCCATGCCTCCGTGAGCAGACAGAGGATTTCGAACAGCACCGACGCGCCGTTGAAGGCGGTCAATGAGCCAACGTCGAAGGGTGGCGAAACCTCAACGAGGTCGCCTCCCACGAAGTCGATGCCGCGCAGTTCGCGCAACAGGCGAAGCGCCTGGAGAGCCGTGAGGCCCCCGGCCTCAGGGGTTCCGGTTCCCGGAGCCTGGCTCGGGTCCAGGCTGTCGATGTCGAATGAGAGATAGGTAGGCCCGGCACCCGCCACGCGCCGGGCCTCTTCGGCGGCGTAGCGCCACCCGCGGTCGTCGAATTCCTCCATAGGCAGCACCCGCATGCCGCTGCGCTTGCTGAAGCCCCACATGTCCGGGTCATTGGTGGTGCCGCGGATGCCGATCTGGATCACGCGCCTGGGATCGAGGAGGTTCTCCTCCACGGCACGACGGAAAGGCGCGCCATGATGAAAGCGCGATCCCATGTAGTCGTCGCCGGTGTCGCAATGGGCATCGATGTGGATCATGCCCACCGGACCGCTGGCGGCCACCGCGCGCAGGATCGGCAGGCTGATGGCATGGTCGCCGCCGACAGAGAGCGGCACGATGCCGGCCTCGATGACGGTGCGATAAAAGGCTTCGATTTCTCCTAACGCGGTCAGAAGTTCGTATGGCTGCTCGATCCAGCAGTCGCCGAGATCACGAACCCGCGCCGTGGCGAACGGCGTGACCCTGGTGACCCCGTTGATACGACGCAACAGCGTGGATTGCTCGCGCACCGCGCGCGGGCCATGCCGGGTGCCGGAGCGGTTGGTGACACCGCCGTCGAAGGGCACGCCGATGATGCCGATGTCCACGTCATCTGTCTGTTGGGAAGCCGGGCTGCGAAAGAAGGTCGCGATGCCGGTATAGCGAGGGTGCGCCTGCGGGTCCTGGAAGTCCTGGTACTTCTCTGGCTGTTTGATCATCCGGTTCGCTCTTCCCCTGCCGATATTGTACGGCATGATGCCTCGCCTCGCCCGATTTATCAGGTTGTTTTCGATGTCGTGGACTGAACTGGATCTGGATGCCTACCTCGCCCGGATTGGGGTCCCGGCGGGCGGTCAGGCTTCGTTGCCTCTGTTGCAGGCCGTGATCGCCGCGCACGCGGCCAGGATCCCGTTCGAAAACCTGGACATTGTGCTCGGCCGGCCGATACGGCTGGATATCGCCTCGATCCAGGCAAAGCTGATCCATGCGAACCGTGGCGGATACT
>JARLIN010000394.1 GCA_031291715.1 Rhodopila sp.
ATCGGCCAGCACGGGCGGCTGCACATCCCCCGAGTGGTTCAGCGGCCCCAGCTCATCGCGGGCGAACTTGCCGGCTTCTTCTAGGATCGCCTCGACCAGTTCCGTCCCAACCTCGCCGCAGCCGGGCAGGGCGGCGATTTGATCCAGCCCCACCAGTTCGTTGAGAATAAAGCGCATATCGCGGGTCGGTGCGGTATAGTCGGTCATGGAGCGGTCTCCTGTTTCCGTCTTGGCAGTCGGGCGGACCAGGGCGTTATCGGCGTCTGGCTGGATAGGGCAAGACAAGGCCGATGGGCATGGAGGTCTGCTTTGACCTACCAATCAGAAAGTCCGGCGAAGACGGAAAGATTCCATCTGGTTTGCCGCCACCGATCCTTCTATGAATCGAGCCTAACAACCTCTCGAGCGCGCCGCAGCGGCGCGGTTATTTTCCAACTGAGCGTTTGCCGTATAGCATCCGCGAGACCCTGCAGTTCCGGCGTGGAAAGTGACCAGATCTCCGTGTGGTTCGGCAATCGCCTGCCGGTCAATCGGCCGATCAGCCGAAGCGGGGAAGATAGGAGCCAGGAATTAGAGGAGTATAGATTGGAAACGAGACGAAGGAGTTCGATCCGGTCAGCATCGCCGGGCTGCGGGGGCTGGCCGGTGATCGGTGGTTGAAGCTGCACGGCACGCAACCGGTCGCCGGCATCGAGCAAATAGCGCAGTCGCCACGCGCTGCCGACAGGTAGCAGAAGAGGGGCGGAGTCCATTTTCCGCAGGATCGTCGCGTGGTTGCGATCCCACTCTTCCTGGGAATGGACATCGCGCGAAGACTCGCCGTCCTCCCACCACCGATAGACGCTCGTAATTTCCTGGCTGCTTTCCGCACCGACCAGCAACGCTACCCGCATCAGATAGTCCCAGTCTTCCGTCGTCGTGAGATTTTCATCGAAATGCAGCCCAAGGTCATGGAACGCGCCCCGAGGAAAGGCGATGGCAACCGGCGGGGTATGATTGGTTCGGAGATGTTCCAGTATATCGAATGTCGGAGGATAAATCCGTTCCGGTGCACCTTCGCCGCGAAGACCGAGTTGCTGTTGCACGGTTACATTACGGACCGATTGGCGCACGCCCGAACACCGCAGCACACACCCTGGATGCCGGTCGTGCAACTTCCGGAACGTCTCTACCCAATGGGCAAATGGTATGTCATCGTCATCGAGGATCGAGACATATCGACCACGTGCCTCGGCGAAACCCACATTGAGCGGACGCGTCCGTCCACCATCAAGCACCTGAATAAGGCGTGTGCGGAAACGCATCGGCTCGGGCTGGTCATCGATGACCCGCTCGACCGCCTTGATTGCCGCGGGTTCCAGCCTGTGGCCCATTACCAGAACCTCGATATCTGGATCCGTTTGGCCGTGCAGGCATAGCAGAGCTTCCCGTAGCGTGTGCAACCGACGCCCTTGCGTTCGCATAACGATAGTCAGGAAGGGTCGATTCTCGTTCTCGTAGGCTTTGACCCAGGGTACGGTGCCGCTCATAGGGCCCGGAGCACAAATACGCACCAGTTGAAAAACCCCCGCATGACCTGGGTCGGCGCTTTCCCGGAGCGTCCGCACCAGAAGCCCGAGTTCGGTGCCCGAAGCCAGCAGCGGGTGATCCTCGGGAAAATGCTGGTCGCTTTGAACCTTATGCGTGTCCCCGCTGTCAAAAGGATATAACCCTGCGGCGCGGAGTTCCGCGTCCAACGTCTGCGCGGTAAAGATGCGCAGATGGGTGTGGTCGAGAAGCCCGACATCCGTGATATCCAAGCGGCCGAGCAGCAGTTTCGCGGCGATGTCCGCGTGCGCGACGTTTGGCACGCTGATGACGACAAGAGCATTATTCTCCGCCGCCAGCCGACTGAGCGCGCGGAGCGTTGCCATGCCGTTCGGGAGATGCTCCAGGGTATCTAGCATGGAGACGCTGGCAATCGGCCGGTTGGCGACCACGGCGCGCAGTGCCGCGTATGTCGTGTCTTCGTCCAGCAGGCGAACCCGGCTCGTTTCAAAGCCTCGGGAGGCCAAAGAGGCGAGCCCGATCGAATCGTCATCACAGCCGACATAGTGAAGGCCCAGCGTTTTTGTCAACGGCTCCGCAATACGCCCGTAGCCGCAGCCGATATCGAGATGAAGTGCCCCGTCGGATGTCTGGGTCCGGTGCCGCGCCAGAAGGCCGAGCGCGTGGCCGTACACAGAATCGGGCATGAACGCGTTATCGTAGGTCTGCTCTGCGGGTTGCTCCGGCTCGAAAGCGCTCATCACAGTGCGAACCGGTGCTTCGCATAGAGATGCCCGTGAAACTCCGCAACGGTGTGATTGGGGTCGCGGGGCTCAGGGAGCGTGCCCGCCGCCCTGCGGCTCAAGAACCCTCCCGCCGCCCGTCTCAGAACGGGGTCGTCGCTCTTGGTAAAGTAGCCGAGGATTTGATCGACCAGGTCAGGGCGCGACCATTTATGCGCCATCATCAAACCTGCCTCCGCGGAGTAGAAGTGTTCTGCGCCCGTGGGCAGCCAGCCTCCGCTCGGCGACAACCGCTTGTCGTGAAAACAAACCGCCGCGGGTTGGAAAAGGACCCGAAATCCCACCTCGCGTATCCGAAACGATAGGTCGACATCGTCGCAATACAGGAAAAACGTATCGGCATCGAATCCGTTTATCGACCGAAACAAAGAAAGTGGGATCATCACACAGGCCGTTGTCGCCCACGCCGTTTCTCCGGTCGAGGCGTCGTAGTCTTTGGGATGCTCAATCGGAAGCTGCTTGGCTTCCACCTGACCAACGCCGGCACGATCGAAGGGTTCCAGCACAGTCTCGAACAGACGAGGCGACACGAGCACGTCCGGGTTTTGGACCCAGAGAAAATGGGTGCCTTCCACGGCCTGATCGGCAAGACGGTTGTGTCCTCGCGCCGACCCCAGGTTGGCGCCAAAATAATCGTACTCAACAGCCAGTGCGCCACGGGTCGCCCCGCGGATGCGCGCGAGGCCCGCTTCGTCCAGCGCCGGAAGAGGCCCGCTATCACCGTATCGCAATACCACGCGCGACAGCGCGCCCGACGTAATAGCCAATTCTGCAGCGCGCGCCATGGCGACGACGGCCCGCTCCACATCCTCGATCGTGTTATTGAAAAGAACGGATTGAACCTGGAGCACCGCATGACGCGTGCCGAAGGCGGGGAGTGCTGAAGTGTTCACCCAATCGCCTTCCGCGACATCCATTCCAGCTGATGGAGGGGGTGGCGCCGATGGGCGTTAACCCGGTCTCGGGCAGCGGTCAGATCCGCCCCAAAAACCATCAGCCAGTGCCGTTCGCCGGAATCCGGTAGGATCGGATCGTGCTTTGTAACCACCGAAGCACTTTTCAAGGCATTTCATCCATGTTAGCTAGGCCCAGCAAGAATACTCAGGCAAATCTTAGAACCATCGGAAGCGCTTCGCAAGTCCGCGGGGCGTTGAATGTAAAGGGGATTCAAGCAGCGTGGAACACCGCAAGAATCTGGCTCTGGAGGGTCTTCGCGGTCTGGCCTGCCTGAATGTCGTGCTAGCGCACTACATGTTTACGTTCATGCCGTATGCCTCCCGCTTTCTTTATCCGGAAGGCGACATCATACAGCGCTACGGCGTCGAGCATTGGCTGGCGAAGCCCTATTTTTCGGTTCTTTACAACGGAACGTATCCCGTCTCGATCTTTTTCGTCATGAGTGGCTGGGTGCTCACGGCGCCGTTCATCGACGGCAGGAAAGGGCTGGAGCGGGCGGCGCTGAAGCGTTATCCGCGCCTGGTGCTGCCGGCGGCCACAGCCATCCTCTTTGCCTGGGTGCTGTTCAAGCTGGGCTTGATGGGCACAAGTCGGGCCCTAGAGGTCGGATTCGCCGGCTGGCTGCGCGATCATTACGTGACAAATGTATCGCTGGTGCCAGACCTTCTGTTCAATATGTTCATCGGTGCTCCCATAAACGGTCAGTCGGAATGGGACACCCCGTTGTGGACCCTGCGAATCGAACTGGTGGGACCGATCCTGTTATTTTCCCTGATGGCTTTGTTCGGCGCGCGAAAGGCGCTGGCGATCGCGCTGGCTTATACCGCAATCGCGGTGAATATTTTCCCGCAGAACGGTGCGGCTATGCATTTGCTGGCCTTTTTGAGCGGCTATCTGCTGAACTTCATGCTGCCGACCCTGCGGCGGGTCCCTGTGCTCGCCCTCGGCCTACTCGCGTTCGGTCTCGTATTCGGCGCGTTCGACTATTCGAGCCATTTTGCTTACCTGCTTAATCTCCCGCTTCCAGATTTGTCGCCCTATGCCTGGAATCTCGGCGGCGATCGCAAGACATTGTTTCATACCATCGGCGGCCTGTTGACCGTGGCAGGGGTCCTCGCGGGCGCACCGGGTTTTGGGTGGTTGGCCGCGCGTCCGATGGTCTGGCTGGGAAAAGTTTCTTTCTCGGCCTATCTCCTGCACTGGCCGATCTTGTGTTCGGCCGGCATCGCAGTCGTGGCCTGGGTGCAAAAATCCGGATTGCCTTACCCGCATGCCGTATTGTCGGGCGGCATCGTCTTTCTGATCGCGGTTTATGGCGCAGCCGCGATTTTCGAGCGTTGGGTCGATGCGCCGGCCATCCGGCTGGCAAACCGGCTGGCGCGACCGCGTGCCAACGCAGAGGCACCGCTTCACTTGCCGGAAACCTTCCAAACCAGAGGCCTTACCAGCGGCGGGCGCGAGTTGCCGTTATAGTTCGAACATGTGGAACCAGGATGGACCCCGATAAAGACGCCCTTTCCCGCACCGCGGAGTTTTGGGATCGCGAGCATTTCTCGCCGGAGATGCAGCGGGCGGAGTGGCAAAATCATCCGCTTGCAAGAGAACGCATGGTTCGCCTGCTTGGCGGGCGCGTGCGGGAACGCTGGTTCGCGGAAACCTATCTGCCGGCCAACGGCGTGGAGCGCGGTTTAGGCATAGGCGTAGGGGCCGGCGCAACGGAAATGGAGCTTCTGGGCAGCGGAGCGATCCGGCATTTTGATCTGTGGGATGTCAGTTCGGCCGGCTTGGCAGCCGCGCGCGAGCACGCGGCCCGCTATGGTGCCGCCGACCGCGTGATAACGAACGTGGGAGACATCCACAGCGCGAATTTGGGCGAGAATCGCTACGACGTCATCACCTTTATTGCCTCGCTTCATCATATCGACAATCTGGACGGCGTGCTGGCGCAATGCCACCGGGCGCTGAAGCCGGGCGGTGTGTTGTGGGCGGCGGAATATATCGGCCCCGACCGGTTCGACTATCCGCCCGAACACACATCGTTGGCGCATGATCTGTTCATGGGACTGGACCCCGATCTTAAAAAGTCGTGGGAACCCGTCCTTCGATTTCCGACCCGACAGGAAGTGATCGATGCGGACCCAACCGAAAGCGTTCACTCAGCCGATATTCCCGCTGCCATTCGCCGCAATTTCGATCAGGTTCAGGTGACGCCCACATACGGTTCTTTCGCTTTCATCATGTTCTGGGGCCTGAATCACGATGCAATTTATGCGCGCCCGGAGGGCGAAAGGCTGGTGCGGGCGATTCTGGCGATAGACGAGGCCCTGATCGATGCCGGGAAGCTTCCGCACTATTTCAGCCATATAGTCGCAACGAAGTTGACAAGACGGCAGTCATTGGCCAAGCGGTGTGGAATAGATCCGGCGGGCGGCCTCTACCAAGCGCTACATCAAATGCTCAAGATAGTCGGGAGCCGATAGCGGTGCGGGCTTTCGCGAGGAATTTCGTTTCAAATGCATTAATCCACCCCACCAGCGGCCAGCTCGATATCCACCCAGCCCTTGAGGCGAAGAAGCCCATCCTGCACCGAAAACCGCGGTTCCCACGCCAGCATCTGGCGAGTAAGATTGATTGTACAGGCTGCGTGACGGACGTCTCCGAACCTATATAGCGCGCACACATGGGGCTCGGGCGCGTTATAGAGGCTGGCGATGTGCACGGCGATATCACCGATGGTCGTCGCGACGCCGGTTCCGACGTCAAGCGGAACATTCCCCGGAGCCGATGCTGACAGCGCGAGCAGCAAAGCATCGGCCACGTCGTCGATGAGCACGAAATCCCGAAGCATCCGACCATCCTCATAAAGCGGTATGCTGCGCTGGGCTCGGGCGATGCGGCAGAACAGCGAGACAATCCCTGTGTAAGAATTGCTCAAGGACTGGCCAGGTCCGTATACATTCTGGAGTCGCAACGTAGTCGGGACAGTGCCGAATGCTGCCGCCCAGGCGCAAAGTATATGTTCCTGCGCCAGCTTGGTACTGCCGTAGACGTTGGTCGGCATCGCCCTCGTCTCCATGGCCGACGATGGCAATGCGTGCAGGCCCATGAAGTCCCATTCACCCCGGGCCAATTGTTCGCGGCTGCGATAGCCGGGATAGATCGTTTGCCCGGCTGCCCGATCTTGCCACGCGCCTTCTCCGTATACGGCTCGGCTGCTGGTCAATAGGATCCGCTCCGGAACCACCTTGTGTCGCGCGAGGGCGTCGAGCATCACTGTGGTGCCAGTGACATTGACATGGGCGTGCCTGGTAGCCTCGGTCAGCGACTGCCCTGTGCCGGTCTCGGCGGCCAGGTGAACGATCGCGGTAGGCCGTAACTCCGCGAGAACCGCATCCCATGTTGCGGGCTCGGTGATGTCCAGCCGCAGCAACTCAACCCCGGCGGCCAGCGCGGCGGGGCGGGACGCCGTCTTGTGCACCTGAGGATGCAGATTATCCACGGCGACCACGCGACCAAAGCGCTCGATCAGACCTTTGGAGATGGCGCATCCGATAAAACCCGCGCCGCCCGTCACGATGCAGCCGGTCGAGGCCATTTGTTAGGTCCTTTGACTAGTCGCACGACGACGCCCGCGGTCATGGAGTGCAGTTTGACGCCGCTGCGAGGGAGGAGGATTGCCGAACTGAGCCGTGTGTAGACAACACTCGGCGGCGTTTGTAAATGCTATGCTGCGGCATCAGGTACCCTGATCCGCAACCTTTTTCCTCCGCTCAATCCCCGTTAATCGGCACCAAATGCGATAAAAACGTCTCGGCACATGCCCGCCAGCTGAACCGCTCTGCATGGGCCCGGCACGCCATCCGGTCCGCATCCAGCGCGTCCAGCGCCGCCGCCCGCAAATCCTCGTTCACCGAGCCCACTTTGCCCGTGGCATTCGCCAGCACGTCCTTCGGCCCGGTC
>JARLIN010000395.1 GCA_031291715.1 Rhodopila sp.
CCAGTTCGCCAGGTCGCCGTTTTCCGCCACTTCCAGCGCGCCGAGGATGGAGATGTCGATATGCCCGCCCCGCACCATGGCGAAGCTGGCGGCGCTGTCGAAGAAGCTGGTCGTCGGCAATTCGGTGACGGTCTGCTTGCCGGCGTTGATCAGGTCGGCGTCTTCCTCGCCCTCGAACGGGAACGGGCCCATGCCGAGCATGCCGTTTTCGGAGTGGAGCTGGATCGACATGCCGTCGGGGAGATGGTTTGCGACCAGGGTCGGGATGCCGATCCCCAGGTTCACGTAGAAGCCGTCCTTCAGTTCGCGGGCGGCACGGGCCGCCATCTGGTCACGGGTCCAGGGCATTGCTATCGCCTCCCTCAATAGCGCTTGCGCACGGTGCGCTGTTCGATCCGCTTTTCGATGGTCTCCAGTTTCACGATCCGGTTCACGAAGATCCCCGGCGTGACGATATGGTCGGGATCGATCTGGCCGGGATCGACCAGGTCCTCGACCTCGGTGACCACGGCTTCGGCGGCGGTGGCCATGATCGGATTGAAGTTCCGCGCCGATTTCCGATAAATCAGGTTGCCCTCGGGATCGGCCTTCCAGGCATGGATGATCGCCAGGTCGGCCCGCAGGCCGCGCTCCATGACGTAGGTGCGGCCGTCGAAGACCTTGGTCTCCTTGCCTTCCGCGATCTGGGTGCCTGCCCCGGTTGCGGTGAAGAAGGCCGGGATCCCTGCCCCGCCGGCCCGGATACGCTCTGCCAGCGTGCCTTGCGGGTTGAATTCGATCTCCAGCTCTCCGGCCAGGTACTGCTTCGCGAAGGTGGCGTTCTCACCCACGTAGGAGCTGATCATCTTGCGCACCTGGCGCGTGATCAGCAGGATCCCCAGACCGGCGTCGTCAATCCCGGCATTGTTGGAAACGATCGTCAGGTCTTTCACGCCGCTCGCGCGGATCGCCTCGATCAGGGTGCTGGGGATACCGCACAGGCCGAATCCACCGGACATGATGGTCATGCCGTCGTGCAACAGGTCGGCGAGTGCCGCCGTGGCGTCAGGGAACAGTTTGTCGACTGCCATTTGGGTCCTCCGCTGTGGGCGCAAGCTGCCATTGGCGGGGTAGCAACGCAACGGATCGCTGGTTCCGGTCGTCGCCCGATAGGCCCGTCCCATTCCCTGTTTCAGAATGGTGGATGCAGGCGGGCCGGCTTCATGGGACTGTCGCGCGTGCAGACTCTGGCAACGGCACAACGATTTCGGCTTTTTCCGCCGAGGCGTCACGCAGGTCTGTTCCAGGGCTGGCACCATGCTAGTATCGATCGAAGAAAACGACCCGGAGACTGGCTGCTTGAAGGTATTGCCTCTGGAGGCGACCGATACGAGTGCCAAGCATGGCAGCGTGATCGACGCGCACGCTGCTTCCCTGTCGCGACGTCTGCTGGTGCAGGCGCTCCCGATATTGGCGGTTGCAGGCCTTGCCGCATGGCACCTTGACATGATGTCTGTCGCGTCTGACGAAGTGCCGGCTGCCGAGGTCGAGGCGCGCCGTGCGCGATGGCGCACGCTGGGACCGATCTCGATGCGGCTGGTCGGAGATGCGGAACGCGAAGCTGCGATACAGGCGCTCGGGTTGCCACCCGTCGCGGAGCAACAGCTTATTGCTGACGTCGCCCAAGGCCGCATCAGGCTCGGTTGGATAAGCCTGTATGACTCCGATACGGAAGACGGCGACGTCGTGGATATTGTCAGTATGGGTCTTCGGCACACCATGACTTTGACGAAGACGCCGGTCGCCGTGGCGATACCGATTCCGGCTGACGGCAAGATGCGGCTGGTGGCCACTGATGAGGGGCGTGGCGGCGGCGTAACGGTCGGCATTCTCACCCACCGAGGACCATGGGCGCTACCGCCGATGCGGGTCGGCGACGCCATCCTCGTGACCGTCGTCGGCCAGTAGGGATGAAGACGACGCTCTCGGTGCTGACGCGCTATATGCCGCTACTGCTGACCACGACGCTGCTTATGTCGGCGATAGCCACGGCGATGCAGTTGGGGTTGACGGCATCCGCGATCGATACATTCCTTGCACGATTGTCCCCGGTATATGGTGTTCTCGCCGCGGCATGCTGGGTGATCGTCGCGGTTGGATTGTTGTACGAATCCCGCAAGAAATCCTCAAAGATGCGTTCCAAGGGCTTGATCATGGACATCCTCAATCGCCTGACCAATCGGGAAGCGCTCGAGCGTATGATGGACGGGCAGGATCAGGCCGTCATCATCGATGCCGCCGACCTTGCCATGAAACTGAAGGCGCGTGTCATCGGCCAGGACGCGGTGTGCGACGACCTGTCGGCACAGATCCGCCGACGCCTGGCACTCAGCCGGCGCGGTAAACCGGTGGGGGTCTTCCTGGCGGCCGGCCCGCCCGGCACCGGAAAGACGTATCTGAGTTCGCGGCTCGCCGCCGAGCTTGATCGTCGCCTGTTGCAATTCGACATGACGCAGTTCTCGTCACCGCATGTCGCAACCCAGTTATTCGGCTCCCCGAAGGGTTACACCGGCTCGGATACTTATGGAAAATTGACCGCCGCCCTGCGTGAGACGCCGGATTGCGTGGTGTTGCTCGACGAGATCGAGAAGGCTCATCCAGACGTCCACAAGAAGTTCCTGACCGCCTGGAACGACGGCTATGTGACGGAGGCTTCGGACGGGAAGCAGATCGATACCACCCGTGCTATCTTCATGCTGACGTCAAATGCGGCAACGGACGAACTGACGGCACTCGCCGTGCGGTTCAAGGAGGAGCCGGACGAATTGCGACGCACATCCATCGAGGCGCTGCGTGGCGCGGGCTTCGCACCGGAAGTGCTGAACCGGTTGGACCGCATCTTCGTCTTCGTCCCCCTGGCCGGGCTGGATGTGGCGCGGGTCACGGCACTGGAGATCGAGCGCATGATCAACAGCTACGAATTGGCCGTCGCGCCCGGCGGGATCGATGCCGAACTGCTGTTCGCAATGATGCAGCGCCAACAACGGCTGGGCGCCGTGGCGTCGGCACGCGATTTGGCCCGCGGGATCGAGGAGGCAATCGCAGATTCTTTGATTAGCGCCAAACAGGCACATGCAAAGACGGTAGCCCTCGCCATGCACGATGGCAGGGTCGTGGCGGAAGTGGTCGCGTAGGAGCGGGTAGTGAGCGCGTTCGGCCGGCTGTGGGGGCGGGCACCGCTGTGGCGTGGAGGTTTGGCAACGGCCATCGCTGCGACTGGATTGGCGGTGGTCTACTCTGTCCCGCCCTCGGCCGTTCGACATGTTTCCGCATCCGGGTCCACTACGTACGTCCCGCTTCTGCCCGCAGCAGTGCTACAAACAACGAATACCGGCACATCAGCTCCCGCCCCTGCTCCGCCAGTCGGCAATGATGGCGTACTGTGTGACCAGATGGCTGCGTTGTCAGTTGATCCCGGACGGCCACCGGCTGTGCCGGGCGTCGTTCTGCGATCGATCGATCCTGCAGTTGCAGTACCCGCATGCGAGGCGGCGGTTCAAACTGACCCAGCGCCTCGGCGCCTGATGGAACTCGGCCGTGCGCTGCAGGCTGGCGGCCGCATGGCCGATGCGGTGGGGGCGTATCGCCGTGCTGCCGATCTGGGCTACCCGGCGGCGCAGCTTCTGCTCGGGGATATGTATCGCCAAGGGACGGGGGTACCGCAATCCGCGACCGACGCGGTGCACTGGGTCGAGCGCGCTTCCGAACAGGGGCTGGCAGCGGCAGAAATCGACCTGGCCTTGATGTATCACAACGGAATCGGCGTGGCGAAGTCGGATACGATCGCGGCCGGATTGTTGCGGTTGGCAGCCGATAAAGGCGTCCCGGAGGCCCAGTACCTTCTCGGTCTGAGTTATGACAAGGGCTATGGGATGCCACCATCCCCAACGGATGCTTTCCATTGGTATCACCTAGCTGCCGATCAGAGGCATGCCGAGGCGGAGGCGAGTCTTGGTTACATGTACCTGCGCGGTGTGGGCGTGCAGCAATCAACACCGGACGGCATCGAGTGGACGCGGCGCGCCGCCGACCAACGTAACGGCCGCGCGGCATTTAACCTGGCTCTGAGCTACGCCACAGGCAACGGTGTTGCACAATCCGATTCAGAAGCATTGCGGTGGTACCAAGTGGCGGCGGCCCAGGGCATCCTGACGGCACAAAATAATCTTGGCGTATTCTATCGCGACGGGCGGGGGGTCGCGCAGTCTCATGCTGAAGCGGTGAACTTGTTCCGGCAAGCCGCCGAGAAAGGCGATGTGATGGCGCAATACAACCTGGCTCAGGCCTATGAAACGGGCCAAGGCGTGGCCGCTTCGCACGCCGATGCGGTCGCTTGGTACCAGAAGGCGGCCCGCGCCGGGCATAAGGGCGCACAGGACACCTTGCGGCGGCTCAACCAGCCCTGGTAGCGCGCCGGCTGACCGGCCCTCTTGCCCGGCATCCGAATTCCGGCTTCGCTTCGTCGCGAACCAGGGAGGCAAGTCGATGTCCAGCAAGCAGCCTGTCGCGATCGTGTTCGACACGTTCGGCAGCGTGGTGGATTGGCGCAGCAGTCTGATCGCCGAGTTGACCGTATTCGGCGCGGCGCGCGGGGTCAGCGCAGACTGGACGGCATTGGTGGATGCCTGGCGCGCCGCCTACCACCCGTCGATGGACCGGGTGCGCAAGGGCGAGCAACCCTGGACCACGCTGGACACCCTGCATCGGGCGTCACTCGACCAACTGGTGGCGGAATTCGGCATCAAGGGACTAAGCGAGGCCGACCTCGTGCATATCAATCTCGGTTGGCATCGGCTGAAGCCATGGGCGGATTCCGTGGCGGGGCTGACCCGGCTGAAGTCGCGCTTCATCATCGGGCCACTGTCGAACGGGAATGTCGCGCTGCTGCTGAACATGGCGAAGAACGCCGGCATTCCATGGGACATGATTTTCGGCTCCGACCTGTTCCAGCACTTCAAGCCCGACCCGGAGACGTATCTGGGCGTGGCGACGATGCTCAACGTGGCGCCAGGACAGGTGATGATGGCGGCGGCCCACAACAACGACCTGGCGCGCGCGCGGAAATACGGGCTGATGACGGCATTCTTCCCGCGGCCGCAGGAATACGGACCGCACCAGAAGCGCGATTACGCTGCGGACCAGGATTGGGACGTGGTGGCAACGGATATCGAGGACATGGCGAGCAAGCTGGGCGTCTGAGCGCAGCGCGGTCCGCATCGAGGGAGCGGACCGCCCAGCGCCAGATCAGCCCGCATGATTTCATCCACTATCACTGACCTGACCAAGAATTGACCTGACCAAGAGATGAAAGATCGTCGCGAAGACCTGCGACACCGACACCACTAAAACCCATGTCCAAGGGGGGACAATGACCTACGACTACATCATCGTCGGCGGAGGCTCCGCCGGATCGGTGCTGGCCAACCGTCTGTCGGCGCGCAGCAGCAACAAGGTGCTGCTCCTGGAAGCAGGCCAGGACACGCCGCACGGCAAGGTGCCGGCCGCGGTGCTGGATTCCTACCCCGGCACGGCCTACCTGAACCCCGCCTACACGTGGAACCAGCTCAAGGTCACCACCGAGGTCATCTCCCACAACAACCCCGAGGAGAAGCCGCCGCCGCGGCGGACCTATGAGCAGGCGCGGATCCTGGGCGGCGGGTCGTCGATCAACGGCCAGCTCGCCAATCGCGGGGCGCCGACCGATTACGACGAGTGGCACGCCAGCGGCGCCACCGGCTGGAACTGGGACAGCGTCCTGCCGTACTTCAAGAAGGTCGAGCGCGACATGGACTTCGACGGTCCATGGCATGGCAAGGAGGGCCGCATTCCGGTCCGCCGCATCTTTCCCGACCTGTGGCCGGAACATGCCAAGGCGGTGGCGAAGGCGTTTCAGGAAGCCGGCTGGAAGTTCCTCCAGGACCAGAACGCGCAGTGGGAGGACGGGTA
>JARLIN010000396.1 GCA_031291715.1 Rhodopila sp.
CCACCCGCGCATCGCTGACCGCCTCTGTCCTGGCGGCCTGGTGCGCCTTCACCGGGGCGCTGCACGGCGGTGCGCCCGGCCCGACCCTGGATCTGATGGACGCGGCCGAGGCAGCGCCGGATCTGGAGTCGTGGCTGGAGGCCAAGCTGCGCGCCGGGGAGCGGCTGATGGGGTTCGGCCATCGGGTCTTTCGTGGCAACGACCCGCGGGCCGAGGCCATGCGGCGTTCCCTCCAAGCGATGGGACCGCATGTCGGGCGTCTGGATTTCGCCGATCGGCTGGAGAAGGCGGTCGCCACGGCGATCGAGCGGGTGAAACCGGGCCGAACCTTGCCGCCCAACGTGGAGATCATGGCCGCGCTGCTGCTCGACGCGGTCGGTTTGCCGCGTGACGCGTTCACCCTGGCCTTCGCGGTCGGGCGCAGCGCCGGGTGGCTGGCGCACGCGATGGAGCAGCAGAAGACGGGACGGATGATTCGTCCGGTCTCGGCCTATGTCGGGCCGCCGATCGGATAGACCGGCGAGAATTTTATCGCTACTATCTTCGTATCCATGATACAAAATGCTTTGTATTTGCCGATACGGAGGTTGTTGTGATCTTCCGCCAGCTCTTCGATGCTGCCTCGGGCACGTACACCTACCTGCTCGCCTCCCGCCGGGGCGGGGAGGCGCTAATCGTCGATCCGGTGCTGGAGAAGGTGGACCGCTATCTGTCCCTGATCCGCGAACTGGACCTGCGCCTGGTCAAGGCGGTCGATACCCATCTGCATGCCGATCATATCACGGGCCTCGGGGCCCTGCGGGACAGCACGCACTGCATCACCGTGATGGGCGAGCAGTCGAGCGTCGATGTGGTGTCGATGCGGCTGTCAGATGGCGACATGCTGCGGATCGAGGGCCTGGAACTGGAAGCGATCTATACACCCGGACATACGGATGACTCGTACAGCTTCCGCATGGAGGACCGGGTGTTCACCGGGGACACGCTGCTGATCCGCGGCACCGGACGGACCGATTTCCAGAACGGGTGCCCGCGCGCGCAATATGACTCGATCTTCAACCGGCTGCTTCGCTTGCCTGACGAAACGATGGTGTTTCCCGCGCATGACTACAAAGGCGATACGGTCAGCACCATCGGCGAGGAAAAACGCTGCAATCCCCGCCTTCAGGTCCGGTCTGTCGATGAATACGTCGCGCTGATGAACGGCCTCAACCTGTCCAATCCCAAGATGATGGATGTGGCGGTTCCGGCCAACAAACGCCAGGGCCTCGCACAGGAGGAAATCGCGCGCCTTGGTTGGGCGCTCGATGCCATGCAAGCGCGGGCGGTGGTTGGCTGCAAGGACACCGTTCTGGTTGATCTGCGGGAAAAGACCGAGCGGCAAAAGCACGGATCGATTCCCGGATCGCTGCATGCGCCGTATTCCGACCTGGAGGAGAATATCCAGCCAGGCGGGATGCTTTATGAACTTGCCTCCGCTACGGATCGGCGGTTGCTGTTCTATTGCGCGTTTGGCGAACGTTCTGCGATGGCGGTGCGGGCCGCGCATGACGCGGGGCTGGAGACCGCGTGCCATATCCATGGCGGTATCGACGCCTGGAAGAAAGCGGACGGCCCGCTGACGCACTGACCTGGCGTCCACCTGGACAAGCACCGGACCCGCGAGTACGAGTCTATCAGCTTGAAAAGGGGGGAAAGGTCGCAATGACGATCATAACGCGACGCGGGACATTGCTCGGCGTCTCAGCGGCGATGGCCGTGGGAAAAAAGGCGCGGGCGGCGACGCCGGTTCGCCTTGGCATCCTGACCGACATGAGCGGTCCCTATTCGGAAGACGCAGGCCCAGGGTCCGTTGTCGCGGCGCAGCTCGCCATCGAGGATTTCGCCAAGCTCCATCCCGAGCTGAAGGTCGAACTGCTGACGGCCGACGCCGGCACGAAAACCGACACCTATGTCAGCCTGGCCGGCTCCTGGTACGACCGCGACGGGGTCGATGCAATCTTCGACGTTCCATTCTCGGCTGGCGCGTTGGCACTGAGGACCGTCGCCGAACAGCGCAACAAGGTGCTGATGCTGACCGGTCCGGCGACATCGGACCTGACCGGCAAGGCCTGCGGGCCGAACCATGTGCATTGGGTCTATGACTCGTGGTCGTTCGCCAGTTCCACCGCGCGGGCCATGGTCCAGCGCGGCGGCGACACCTGGTTCTTCATCCAGGCCGACTACGCGATGGGCGCGTCGCTGACCGGCGATGCCCGGGCGATGGTGGAGAAAATGGGCGGCAAGGTGCTGGGTGTGGCAAGGCACCCGTTTCCTGGCACCACGGATTTCTCCTCGTTTCTGGTGCAGGCACAGGCGAGCGGCGCCAAGGTCCTTGGCCTGACCAACGCCGGCGCGGACGCGGGTAACACCATCAAGCAGGCGGCCGAGTTCGGCCTGACCAGCCACGGCATGAAGATCGCCGCGACGCTGTTTCACATTCCGCAGGTGCATGCGATCGGCTTGCAGGCAGCGAAGGGCCTGATCCTGACCGACTGCTATTACTGGGACCGCAACGATGAGTCGCGGGCGTTCGCGAAACGCTTCGCACCGCAGATGAAGGGGTTCATGCCTGCCTCTACCCAGGCGGGGGTCTATTCGGCGGTGATCCACTACCTCAAGACCGCGGTGGCCATGGGACCCGATGCGCTGAAGGCGGATGGGCGCGCCACGGTCGCGCGGATGAAGCAGATCCCGACCGATGATCCGATTTTCGGCAAGGGCCGCATCCGGCAGGACGGCCGCAAGATCCACGACATGTTCCTGTTCGAGGTGAAGGACCCGTCGGAATCGAAATATCCGTGGGACTACTACCGGCAACTCGCCGATACACCGGCGGAACAGGCATTCCGTCCCGAATCCGAAGGCGGCTGCCCGCTGGTGAAGGCATGAAACTCGGTGTTTTCGACCACATGGATCGCGGTCTGGCACCGCTGGACCGCTTCTATGAGGAGCGGCTGAAGCTGGTCGAAGCCTATGATCGTGCCGGCTTCCACGGCTATCATGTCGCCGAACACCACGCGACCCCGCTTGGTGTCGCGCCGTCTCCCGGCGTGTGGCTGGCGGCGGTGGCGCAACGAACCAGACATCTTCGTTTCGGTCCATTGGTCTATCTTCTGCCGCTATATCACCCGATCAAGCTGCTGGAAGAGATCTGCATGCTCGACCAGATCAGCGGCGGGCGGCTAGAGCTGGGCGTTGGCCGCGGCATCTCGCCGATCGAGATGCGCTATTACGGCCTGGACCCCGAGCAGACCCCGGCGATGTACGCCGAGGCGTTGGAGGTGATCCTGCGCGGCATGACCTCGCCGACGCTGAATTTCGAAGGCAAATACTACCAGTACCGTGACGTGCCGATGGAAATGACTCCGTTCCAGACGCCGCATCCGCCGCTGTGGTATGGGCTGGGCCGGGCCGAAGCGATCCCCTGGGCGGCCGCGAACAGGGTCAACATCGTCGGCAACCTGCCCGGTGCCGGCATGCGCGCCCTGACCGACCGTTACCGGGCGGAGTGGGACGCTCTCGGCAATGACCCCGCCGATTTGCCGCTGATGGGCGTTGGCCGTCACGTGGTCGTCGCGGAGACCGAGAAGGAGGCCCTGGAAATCGCCCGCCGTGGCTATGACAAATGGCGCGCCAGCTTCCTGAAATTATGGATCGCGCACGACATGATGCCGGTCGCACACGCGATCTTTCCGGAACGCTATGAGGACGCCGAGGCGCAAGGACGGGCGGTCGCCGGCACGCCGGACAAGGTCGGGGATTTCTTGCAGCAGACGATTGACGATGCCGGCCTGAACTATCTTCTGTGCCGTTTTGCTTTCGGCGACATCACCGGCGATGAGGCGCTGAACTCGATCGACCTGTTCACCCGGCGGGTTATGCCGCATATCACCGCCCACCAGGAGGCAGTCTGAGCCATGACCGCGGAATACGAGCTGTTCGCCCTTCGTTACGCGACGCGCCAGGCGCGCCGGCATGAACATTTCATTGGCGGCGATCCGCATGACGGGCCGATGCCGATGGACTACTTCGTCTGGGTCGCCCGCAACAAAGACCGTGCGGTGGTGATCGATATCGGCTTCACCGCCGAAAGCGGCGGCAAGCGCGGCCGCACGCTGGAACGCTGCCCGATCGACTCCCTGGCGCTGCTGGGTGTCGATCCCGCGACGGTCGAGGACGTGATCCTGACCCACATGCACTACGACCATGTGGGCAATTTCCATAAGTTCCCGAAGGCGCGCTTCCATCTGCAGGAGCCCGAAATCCATTACGCGGTCGGCCGCTACATGCGTCACCGGCAACTGGCGAAGAGCTTCGAGCCGGATGATGTCTGCGGCATCGTGCGGCTGAACTTCGATGGCCGCGTCGTCTATCACAACGGCCCCGCCGACGTACTGCCCGGCATCAGCATCGTGCCGACCGGCGGCCACTCCGCCGGGCTGCAATTCGTCAAGGTGAATACCAAGCGGGGCGTTGTTGTCCTGGCCTCCGACGTCACGCATTTCTACGAGAACATGGAAACCTACCGGCCCTTCACGACCGCATTGCATATCGGCGAGATGCTGGAGGCTTTCGATACGCTGCGCGCCCACGCTGCTTCACCCGAGTTGATCGTGCCCGGTCATGATCCGCTGGTGATGCAGCGCTATCCGGCGCCGTCCCCCGACCTTCAAGGGATCGCCGTCCGCCTGGACGTCGCGCCCGCACAATAAGGAAAGATTGCATGAACGCCGACGAACTCCGCGCCACCCAGGCACCGCTCAAGCAGCTTTATCGTGACCGGCCGGAGGCTGCCCGCATCCCCGCCCGGGCCGAGGGCAGCCTGGACCCGAACGACATCGCCATCGTCGTCGACGCCTGGCACGGCAAGGTCACCGCCGGCCTGCACAAGGCGGGTGGCGGATCGGGCGAGCTTGCCTGCTCCGCTGACATGCTGCTGGAGGCACTGGTTGGCTGTGCCGGCGTCACCTTGCGCGCGGTGGCCACGGCCATGGGCGTCACCATCCGCGGCGGCAAGGTGATCGCGGAAGGTATCTGGGACGCTCGCGGTACGCTCGGTGTCGATCGCGCGACCCCGGTCGGGCTGACCGAGATCACCGTGCGGTTCGAAGTGGATTGTGACGCCGACCGCGCCAAGCTGGAACGGATGATCCAGACGACCGAACGCTACTGCGTGATCCTGCAGACATTGAAGTCGCCGCCGAAGATCGCGATGGAAATCGCCTAAGGGTCTGTCCAGGAATAGCGGAAGCGTTTGTCGTTGCGCGGTGACCGCTCTGCCTCATGGCGGAGGACGGCCCCATCAACGTTAATACCAACCCGCGTTGGCGCTGACCTTCTGCCCTCGTCCCCCCTACCCTCGTCATGGCCCGGTGACGTTAGCGACCAACGCCCCCCGTCATGGGCCCGGGCCACTGCCGGGCCCATGACGAAGAGGGCTGCCCGTGGGTTAATCTTTACGGCGCTCGGTATAAC
>JARLIN010000397.1 GCA_031291715.1 Rhodopila sp.
GCGGCGGCTGGCGCAAATCCAGCTTGCCGAGGAACGTCTCGCCACTGAACTGGCCGGACACGGTGTTCTTGAACGAACCGGTCAGGCTATCGCGCCAGCTATCCATCGTCAGGGAGCCGTTAGCCGCCACACGCCCCTTGAAATCGCCATAAAGCACCTCTCCTCCCGTTACGCGCATCGGTGTGGCGGTCTGGGTCGTTGGGCAATTGCCGACACCATCGGTGATGTTCTTGGTTTCCCCGGTGTAGTAGCCGTCGAAAATCGTGGAGGCCGGTCCGGTCTGACAGCCCGCAACCGGCAGGGTCACCGCCAAAAGAGCCAGTGCCGTCCGTAGAAAGTGTGTCTTCGGCATAATCCCCTCGTCGTCCCGGTCCAGCAGGCTGCCCGCGGAAGCGGCCGGCTACTGGCGGGTCATTTCCAGTTTGTAGGTTCAGAAAATCGGCGGGGCCAGGATCAGGCCCTGCTGGAACTGGCCGACGAACCGGTCGCCGGTGAACTGGCCGGACAGCGTGTTCTGTTGGGACTGCATCTGCACCGTGCCGGTCGGACTGACCCAGCCGCGGAACAGGCCGAACGACACCCGCCCGCCCACGACATTCATCGCACTCGTGGTCGTCGATTCCTGACAGTTATACACGGGCGGCGAAACATTGATCGCTTTGCCGGTGTAGGTGCCGTCGAAGGTGGTGATGACCGGGCCGCTGTGACAGGCCGAAAGGAACGAACCCAGGGCCAGCATCGGCAAAGTGGACTTCCAGGACATCGGCATCTGTGTTGCCTCCAGCGATCTTTGCGCAACAGGCTTACGCCCGTTTGCCCATTCAGCAAAGATCCCCGGCTCAGAGGACACCTTTCGTCCCCATCGCGCCGGTCCCATGCGCCAGGCGGATCAACCGCGACGCTGGCGCACCACGATCCCAAGGCCGAGCAGACCAACGCCCAGCAAACCTAAACCGCCCGGTTCCGGCACAACGCTGGACCGGAACGACACGGCACCCGTCGTCAGGTCGAGGGTTCCGGTCTGGAGCAGGGCAAACTCTTCAACATTGCTGTTCGTGAGGATCAGCGACGTGCTTTTCAAACTTGCCTTGGGTGCGACCGGCGGCGGTGTCGTGGGCGGCTTCACCTCCGTCGAATCATCGATGATCTTATTCAGCACGCCCGCGGTGATGGGACTTGCAACGACATTGAACACCGCGGCCGTGCCGCCGGAAGCAACCGAGCTGGCCAGCTGCGTGCCGCCGACCACAATGACGGCGCCGATCTTCAGAAATGTTTGCAGCCAGCTCGGGTCCTCCGCCGACATGCCCGAACCGGAAAGGCCCGCGGCACCGTAGCTGCCGCTGTCGGTCCATGTGGCCGTCTGGCTGACCAGGGAGCCAGACTGCGTGAGACTAAGTGAAGTGCCATTCAACGCGCCGGAAAAAGACAGATCCCATCCCGTCGAAGAAACTGTCCCGGTCCAGGTTCCGAGAGGCTGTGGCAGCACGGCGGCGCCACCGAGAAGAATGAGACTGGCGAAATCATTTGCGGTCGCTTCCAGCGCGACCAGCACGTTGAAGTCCTGATCCGTGAAGCTCGACGGCAACGGCGCCGCGGCCACCGAAACCGGGAAAACCGCGGCCAGGACCGCGGTCGCGGCGCCTGCACAACCCAACAACCCGGCACGCCGATCAGACCTGGACATCTCGAACCCCCATTTTTATGGATGATCGCGACCTGAACGATACGCCCAGCAGTGTTACGAAACAAGAAAATCCGTAATGTTCCACTCAGACGACAATGGATAGCCCGCGCGAGTTTCTCCCCAACTCCGGCTGTTTCGCCAAAAGGCCAAGGCCGGAACGCCAGGGTCAGCCGGGCATCGACATCAATAGAACTTCGAGAAATCCGGTTTGCGCTTCTCGGCAAACGCGGTGAACGCCTCCTTCGCCTCCGGCGAGACCAGACGCTGCTTGAAGATCGTCAGTTCCGCCTCCATCCGCCCCGGCACATCCTGCGTGTCGTGCTTCATCAGCGCCTTGGTCTGGCGCACCGCTTCCGGCGGCAGCGCCGCCAGCCGGGCGGCCATGTCGCGGGCAGTGTCCATCAGCACGGCGCCGTCCACCACCTTGTTGACCATCCCCCAGTCGAGCGCGGTCTGCGCGTCGATCCCCTCGCCCAGCAGCAGCATCGCGCTGGCCCGCACGTGCCCGATGGCGCGCGGCACCAGCATCGAACTCGCCGCCTCCGGCACCAGGCCCAATGCCGTGAATGGCATCATGAACCGCGCGGTGGTGGTGGCGACCAGCAGGTCGCAATGCATCAGCATGGTGGTGCCGACACCGATCGCCATGCCGTTCACCGCGCCGATCAGCGGCTTCTGCAAGCCCGAGATCGCCGGCAGGAACCGCCCGGCCGAACTTTCCAGCCCGCCATTGGCGCGCTTCTGGAAATCCCCGACATCGTTGCCGGAAGTGAACGCATCCCCGGTGCCGGTCAGTATCAGCACCCGCACCGAGGGATCGTCGTTGGCGGCGTCGAACGCGGCGGCCATGGCGTTGTACATGTCCCGCGTCAGGGCGTTTTTCTTCTCCGGCCGATTCAGCCGGATCTCCAGCACGCCGCCGGCGCTGGAGAGGATCACGTGCTCGGACATAGTGGTTTCCTTTATTACCTGACGCCCAGCTCTTCCCCGGCCAATTTTTCCGACAGCCTTGCCAGTTCGGTATGATCCGCTCCAGGGCCAAGCAACATCGCGGTCGCGGCGGTCAATTCCCGGCACAGTGCGGAAAAGGGCGTAGCGGTGCCGGTTTCCCGCCCGACGCCCATGGCGATGGACAGATCCTTCACCAGCAGATCCAGCGAGAAGCCGCTGTCGAATTTGCGCGACAGCACGAACTGCTTGAACTTCTTCTGCGTCGAGTTGTTCATCCCCGTCGCGGCGTTCAGCACATCGACCATCACCGCCGGGTCCAGCCCGAAGCGCTGGCCGATCAGCAGCGCCTCGATCCCGATCAGGAAGCCGCCGGCGCTGACCAGATTGTTCAGCGCCTTCATCGCCTGGCCGGACCCGACGCCGCCGGTGCGCAGAATGGACGTGCCCATGCCTTCCAGCACCGGCAGGGCACGGTCGATGATCGCCGCATCGCCGCCCACCATGATCGCCAGTTGCCCGGTCTTGGCCCGTGGCACGCCACCCGAAACCGGCGCGTCGATCAGATGCCCGCCCAGCGCCGCCACCTTCTCCGCCAGCGCCTTCGTCACGCTCGGCTCGCCGGAGCTCATTTCGATCACGATCGTGCCGGGCCGGATGCCCGCCAGGATGCTGTCCTCGGCCTCAGCCAACACATGCGAGACGATCTTGCTGGTCGGCAGCATGGTGATCACCACGTCCGAACCCGCCGCCATCTGGCGCAGGCTGTCGGGGGCGAAGCCCCCGACCTGCTGGACGAAGTTGTTGGCGGTCTCGCGCCGGCTGTCGTTCACGTGCACGGTGAAGCCGGCGCGCACCAGGCAGGCCGCCATCGGCCAGCCCATGTTGCCGACCCCAACGAAGCCGACGGTTGGCTTGTCCGACATGGCTAGTCGCCGCTCTTGGCCGAGTCGATTTCCTTGAACACCTCGGAAGCCAGGCGGAATGCCTCCACCGCCGCCGGCACGCCGCAATAGCCGCCGACCTGCAGCAGCACTTCCTTGATCTCGTCGCGTGTCACGCCGTTGTTCACCGCGCCGCGGATATGCAGCTTGAACTCATGGCCGCGGTTCAGCGCCGACAGCATGGCGAGGTTGAGCATGCTGCGCGTCTTGCGATCCAGGCCCGGGCGGGTCCAGATCGCGCCCCAGGCGTTTTCGGTGGCCTGCTGCTGCAGGGCGGCATTGAAGTCGGTCGCGGCGGCGATGGACTTGCTCACGTACTCGTCGCCGAGCACCTCGCGGCGGACCTGCAGGCCCTTCTTGAACAGGTCGCTGGAAAATTCCGGACGTTCGGCCATGGCTGTGTCTCCTGCATTTTGGCGGTCGTTTGGACTGGCCGGACCGTAGAGATTGCCACCCTGGACGGCAAGCGGTTGACTGGTGCCGAACGAACCCGGGGAAAACGAACCATGAGCGAGACACCCGCCATCACCTATGAAATCCTGGCACTGCGCTACGGCATCTTCGATGGCCGCATCCAGGCGCAGCACTACCTGATGCCGGACGACCACATGGCGCCGGCCAAGCTGGATTTCCTGGTCTTCACCATCCGCGGCGGCGGCCGCACCATCGTCATGGATACCGGCTTCAACCCCGCCTCGGCCCAGCGGCGAGGGCGCGAACTGATCCGCCCGGTGGATGAAGCCCTGCGCATGGTCGGCGTCGAACCCTCCGAGTTGCCGGACGTGGTGCTGACGCATATGCACTGGGACCACGCCGGCGGCATGGAATACTTCCCCAAGGCCAATTTCCACATCCAGGAAGCCGAGATGGCCTATTGCACCGGCCC
>JARLIN010000398.1 GCA_031291715.1 Rhodopila sp.
CCCCCACACGCCCCCCCCGCCCCCCCCCCGGCCGGCCCAACCCCCCCCCCCCGGGGGCGGGGCACCCGCCCCCCCCGGCCCCCCCGGCCATGACGAAGGGGGCTGCCCCTGGGGTAATCTTTACGGCGCTCGGTATTACCTTGCCTAACGGCGGAGTGAGAGAGATTCGGATTCCCCCCGCACCGCCGGATTTGTTGAAAAAAATATCACAATTGTTAAATAACGCCACTGGCTTGTGATTTGCGCATCAGGATTGATGATCGTAAAGTTCAAATACTTTCGACTTTGTTATTATTAAAGACAATCCTAAAAACGGGTGAGCAACATGTCTACACCGTCTTGGAGGACCGCTGGGGGCGGTCTTTCAGATAGTTATAGGGCATCCGCGCGCCCCACGGGGGCGGGGGCCTGGCCCACCGAAACGCTCGGCGGAACCGCGGTCATTTGGTTCGCCAAAAGCCTGGGTGTGGCTTTTTCCGTCGGGATACTGATCGGTATTTATCAAATCCTGTGGGGAACCAATGTCGATGCGACCGAGATCGCGAATTTTGCCTATCGCTCGGTCGGTCTGGCACTGAATATCCCCGTCGAGTGGATTACCCAGACGTTCGTTCTATCAGGCTATTCAGCTGAAATACTTCGAAACACCGTACACTACCTGGAGATCCCGTATGAGGCATCGGCTTATGCGGGCGGATACTTGGTCGGTATGGTCTTATAAATTTTGTAGAATCTGTTCGCCGTCCCATTTCCAGTCAGCCCTAACGGGCTCTCGCTTCGCCGCGACCGCCAGTGAATGCGTCGTGGTCGCTATTTCTGTGTCCCCGAGCGGCTGACCGCTGCGCGTCAGCTGATGGCCGATCCCGGCGGTCACAGCAGCACGAATGCCAGCGGCAGAAGCGGCTCGGGCAGGGTCGCCTCGCCCAGTGCCTCACCCGTGGCGATCTCGATGGCCCGTACCATCGCATCCAGTGGCAGCGCGTTCTGCGACTGGGTGAACGGCTCCTCCAACTCCTCGCCCAGCGCATCGAGGCCGAAAAAGGCATAGGCCAGGACCAAAGTAAGTACCGGCGTGGCCAAGCCCAGCGTGCCCACGGTCCCGAACGGCAACAGCAGGCAGAATAGCCAGGCGGTTCGATGCACCAGCAACGAGTAGGCGAACGGCGTCGGTGAGGACCGTAGGCGCTCGCACGCCGTCTGGATCGCCGTCAGCGCCAGCAGCCGTTCAGAGAACACCCGGTATAGCATGTCCGACAGCGCACCCTGCCGGAGCAGCGCCCCCAGCTCCTCGGCCTGTGCCAACAGGATCGCGTCCGGGCGACTGCGGCTGCACGCGACCCGGTCCCATTCGGTGGCCGGCAGCCAGACGCGTGCCGCCTGGTCAGGCGCGTCGCGGAGCTGATCGCGCAGTACGTGGGCGAAGGCGACAACGCGATGCGCGCACCGCCGCCGAAGCGCCAGATCGTCCGGCAGCAGCGTCATGATTTCGCGCACCAGCACACGGGTTTCGGCCAGAAGCTGGCCCCACTGCTTGCGGCCTTCCCACCACCGTTCGTAGCAGACGTTGTTGCGGAATCCGAGGAAGATGGACAACGCCAGGCCGAGCAGCGTGAACGGCGCGGGCGTCACGTCGCGAAGATAGGCCGGTGCGATCCGGTGCAGCCACACCACGGCGCTGGACACGATCAGCACGACCAGCAATCGCGACGCGATCGCAGGTAGAATCGAGCCCCGCAGGATAAACAACAGGCCCAACGGCGTGGGATGGGGACGAACGATCATCGCCGGGGCGTAGCAAGTCTTGCCACCATCCGGCAATCGAGCCGCGCTCGCTGAACGGCCGCACCTTGCGGTCGGTCGCGTGGTCATGCCACGACTCGTCCCCAGCACCCGGAGGACTCCATGGACCAGACCCTCGACGCCCTGCTCGGCTTTGCCCCGGACTACGACTCCCCGATCCCCTACATGCGGCGCACCCGCGAATATTACGCCGCGATCGGCTACACCACACCGTATCGCTGGGCGCATTACCTCGCCGCGCCGTTCACGCCGTTGAGCAAGCCACTCAGCCACTCCAAGGTCGCGATCATCACCACCGCGGCGCCCTACCAACCCGACAAGGGCGACCAGGGCCCCGGCGCGGCCTATAACGGCAGCGCCAAATTCTACACCGTGTATTCCGGGGACACGTCGAAGGACCACGACCTCCGCATCTCCCATATCGGCTACGACCGCACCCACACCACCGCCACCGACAGCGGTACCTGGTTCCCGCTGCCGGCGCTGCGGCGCGCCGCCCAGGCCGGACGGATCGGTGCGGTCGCAGCGCGGTTCCATGGCGCGCCCACCAATCGCAGCCACCGTGTCACGGTGGAAACCGACGCGCCGGAAATCCTCGCCCGGGTCCGCGAAGACGGCGCCGACGTCGCGATCGTCGTTCCGAACTGCCCGGTCTGCCATCAGACCAGCACCCTCGTCGCGCGCCATCTGGAGGCGAACGGCATCCCCACCGTCGTCATGGGCTGCGCCAAGGACATCGTGGAGCACGCCGCCGCGCCGCGCTTCCTGTTCAGCGACTTTCCCCTCGGCAACAGCGCCGGCAAGCCGCACGACGTCGCCTCCCAGGAGCCGACCTTGGAACTGGCGCTGCGTCTGCTGGAAACCGCCCCGGGCCCGCAGACCATGATGCAGTCGCCGATCCGCTGGAACGAAGATGGCAAGTGGAAGCTCGACTATCTGAACCTGGAGCAGATCGGCGAAGCGGAACTGAAACGCCGCCGCGAGGAATTCGACCGGCAGAAGGAACTCGCCCGTCCGAATCGCGCGGTTAAAGCGGCATGAACGGCCGTCCTTTCAGTGGCGTCCGCATCCTGGACTTCACCCAGGTGCTGGCCGGCCCCTATGCGAGCTACCAGCTCGCCCTGTTGGGCGCGGACGTGATCAAGATCGAGCGCCGCGGCGGCGAGGACATGCGCCGCACGCCGCTGTCCCGTGAATGGGCCGACCGCAACATGGCGCCGTCCTTCGTCGCGGTGAACGGCAACAAGAAAAGCCTGACGCTCGACCTGCAAAAACCGGCGGCGCGGGAGATCGTGCTGAAGCTGGCGGCGAAAGCCGACGTGGTGATGGAGAATTTCCGCGCCGGCGTGATGGACCGTCTCGGCCTTGGGTATGAAGCGCTGTCTGCGGTGAATCCCCGGCTGATCTACTGCGCCATCTCCGGCTTCGGCCAGACCGGCCCGGCCAGCAACGAGGCCGGCTACGACGGCAAGATCCAGGCGATGTCCGGCATCATGGCGATCACCGGCCACGCCGAGATGGGTCCCACCCGCGCCGGCTTCGCAGTCTGCGATATCCTGTCCGGTGCCACCGGGGCGTTCGCCATTTCGTCCGCCTTGTTCCAGCGGACCCATACCGGCAAGGGCCAGTTCCTGGATGTCTCGATGCTGGAGGCAAGCCTGGCGTTCCTGACCACGCAGGTCGCCGACTACACCGTCGCAGGCCACCATCAGCAGCAGGCCGGCAACCAGGCGATCAGCCGAAAAGTCACCGCCAACCTGTTCCGCGCCAAGGACAGCTACCTGCTGCTGGCGGTGAACGATGAGAAGCAGTTCCGAGCCCTGATTACCGCGCTCGGCCGCACCGAGGTGTTCGACGACCCGCGCTTTGCCGACTGGTTCCTGCGCAAGGAGAACGAGGCTGCGCTGCGTGCGATCATCGAATCCGCGCTGGCCGCCGAGGACTCGAAAACCTGGGAGCGGCGGCTGAATGACGCCGGCGCGCCCTGCGCCAGTATCTGGAAAGTGGAAGAGATCATCGACCACCCGCAGATCGCCGCGCGCAACGTCATGCAGACGGTGGACAGCCCGTATGGTCCGCTGCGGCTGATGGGGTCGGGGTTCCAGATGGCGCATGGCGGCGGCCGGCTGGACACGCTGGCCCCCGAGGCCGGCGCCGACACGGACGCCGTGCTCGCCGAGATCGGCTACGACGAAGCCGCCATCGCGGCGCTTCGGGCGGAGGCGATTATCTGAGGATGTAATTCCAACTGGCGATGACGCTGACGCCACGTTCGCCGTCGTGGGTCTGCCATTCCCGGTCATGGCCCCGGCACGTCGTTCGTCATGGCCCGGCACGTCCTTCGTCATGGCCCGGCGACAGTCCGGGCCATCTGATCCAGCACCGTGCCGCTTCAGATGGTCCGGACAAGCCGAACCATGACGATCGAGCGAACCATGAGGGTCCAGTGGTTCGCGCGCGCAACCCGCTAGCGGTGCGCCCGTGCAGCCGAGCCGGCGAATCGCCCTGGTGCGACGGCGTTCAATACCGCCCCCGCCTCCCCCGGATCGCGCCCCAGCACCAGGTCGGCGACAAAACGTCCAGCGGCCGGGGCAGTCTGGATGCCGTATCCCCCCTGCCCCACGCACCAGAAGAACCCTTCCATCACCGGATCCCAGCCAAACGCCAGGCTGCCATCCGGCGTAAACGTACGCAGCCCGGCCCAACTGTGCTCCACCCGTCGCACCGGGATATCCAGCGCCTGCTGCATCCGGTCGATGCCGATCGCTACGTCGATTTCCTCGGGCTGCACGTCGTGCGGATAGGTCGGGGTCGCATCGGCGGGGGATACCATCAGGCGCGTGCGAGCCTCGGGTCGTGCATACCAGCCTTCAGCGACATCGATGATCATCGGCCAGTCGGAGACATCGAACGGCGACGGATCAATGATCGCCGCGGTCCGCCGGCGCGGTTGCAGGCCGAGCGGTGACACGCCGGCAATGGCGGCGACTTGGTCGCCCCAGGCGCCCGCGGCATTCACCACGACCGGCGCGCGGAACACTGCGCCGGACGCCGTTGCGACCTCCCAGGCGTCGCCGCGCTTTTCGATCCGCCCCGCGCGGCTGCGCAGGCCGAGCACACCGCCGGTGGCGCGGAGCATGCGAAGAAAACCCTGGTGGATCGCGGCAACATCCATGTCGAACGCATCTTCCTCCAGCGCCGCGCCGGCAAGGTAGCCAGGACGGAGTGCGGGGACCAGCGTGTGCGCTTCGTGGATCGAGGCGCGTCGGATGCCATGGCCGCTGGTCAGCGCGGTTTCCAGGTCGGGGAGCTGGGCTTCCGACGCCAGCATCAGGACCGGGCGGGCACGGATCAGCGGGATGTCGGAGAAGCCCGAGGGCGGGTTTTCGTAGAAGCCGCGCGACAGTCTTGTGAGTTCGCGGACATCGGGCGGTCCATAGTTCTGGATCCAGATCGCGGCGGAGCGGCCGGTGGTGTGGTAGCCGGCGACCTCCTCGGCTTCGATCAGGGCGACCCACCTATCGGCTGAGAGGAACGCAGCGGCGGTCGCTCCGGCCATGCCGGCGCCGATGACGGCGATGTCGAAGTCCTGAATGGTCATCTGGCCTCCATGAGAGACGAGCCCGGGTGGCCGCTACCATCGTCATTCTGGCAGGGGCGTCAAACCTGCCATTCAGGGGCCGTTCTCCGCGACGTAGCGACGCTCCCCCGTCCGGGGATTGTAGTACACCACCACATTCTGCCCGGATCTCGGATCGACGAATCTTTCCTGCGTCCGGTCCCATCCCGGACCCGGCGGGTCGGGCCGTATCGGCTTGTAAACATACCGCTCGAACAGCAGGCCGAGGACCAGGACAGCCGCAAGCACCGCGATCGGCAGCGTGTGCCAACCGGCGACGGCGCCAGCCAGCGCGGCCGCCAGCAGAGCCGTGCCCAAAATGAGCGACGCACGGCGCATCATGCGGTTCAACCCTGTTCGGGTTCCACCACGACGGCGGTGCCATAGGCGACGATCTCGCTCATGGTCTGGCCGATCTCGGCGCTATCGAACCGCATCATCACCACGGCATTGGCCCCCATCATCGACGCATTCTGCACCAGACGATCGACCGCATGGCGGCGTGCCTCTTCCAGCAGCGCGGTGTATTCCTTGATCTCGCCGCCGACGATGGAGCGCAGACCAGCCATGAAGTTGCCGCCCAGGCCGCGGCTGCGCACGACCACGCCGAAGCACTGGCCCTTCACGTCTCGCACACGGTAGCCAGGCAGGTTTTCGGTGGTGACGATGATCATGCCGGTTTCCTTCTTGCGCATACGCAACAGGATCACGTTACACGTGGGGCGGACAGATCGCTACTTCGAAACGAGTGGTGCCCCAATTCCACACCGGTTCACCGAACCGGGACACCGTGCCTCAAACCAACGCGCCGCCGCCATCCACCACGATCACCTGAACGCGACCTGGTGTTAGTCGGCTGGCAGTCCCAGCAACTGGCGACGCAGTTCCTGCGATGGCGGATGATTACCGATGAACCCGGCGAGAAGGCGATAGGCCAGATCTCGATTCGCGAAGTCACCGATCAGCTTGTCGTTGGCGTACACCCGGACGCCTTGGGGGGTGAAGATGTAGATTGACCTGTCGCCGACATTCACAGCGGGCGCGGCCGCGACCAGGCGCTCAAAATCTCCCTGGTCGGACGGGTCGCAGCCGCCCTCGCCGCAATTCACCATCTCGCCGGCGCGATATTGCCTCTCTACCCGCTCTTTCGACCCGGCGCGCAGAAATTGCAGGACAATGACCTTAGGGCCGGGCGAAGCCAGTATCTGCTGCGCGTCGTGGCTTGGCTGGGCCAGATATAGCCCGGCGACATAGGCCTTGATGTTGAAGATCGTCAGCGTCCGTAGCCCGATTCCGTTCAGCACC
>JARLIN010000399.1 GCA_031291715.1 Rhodopila sp.
CTCGGTCTTCAGGTTCAGCGTCAGGCTGCGCTTGTTCGCGTTCAGGATCAGGAAGAACAGGCTGTCGCTGTCCGGCTTGTCGCGCATGTTGGTCCGGGCGACGTCGCCGCCTTTCGGTTCCTCCAGCTTGATCACATCCGCACCCAGGAAACCCAGTATCTGTGCACAGGCCGGGCCGGCCTGGTTATGCGTCATGTCGATGACGCGAATACCCTCTAGAGCCTGGCTCATGATTTGTTCCCCCGTTCAGGCCGCCTGTTCCAGTGTCGAACCGGTATCGAGCGTCGTCGCCCGGCGCAGGTCGCGCGGCTTGTTTTCATCGTGCGGACGGCCGCGATGCATGGTCCAGCGGTTATCCCAGATCACCAGATCGCCGACCCGCCAGGTGTGGCTATAGACGAAGCGGGCCTGGGTCGCGTGGGCGTTCAGATCCAGCAGCAGCAGGCGCCCGTCGGCGACCGGCCATCCGCTGATGTGGGAGGCATGGGCCGACAGATAGAGGCTTTTCCGGCCGGTGGCCTGCTGGCGCCGGACCAGCCGCTGAGGCGACGGCGGATATTGCTCGCGCTCCCCCGGCGGAAATTCGGTAAAGCCGATCTGCGCGCGCGACCAGAAGACGTCATGCTCGGCGACCAGCGGATCGACGGCATCTTTCGTCGCTTGCGGCAGGGCGTCGTAGGCGGCGCGCATGTCGGCGAACTCGGTCTCGCCGTTGCCAAACGGGCTGGGCGGCGGCAGCGTGACGGCGTGCAGCAGGCCCAGCACGACGGGCACCGGCATATAGGACGCATCGGTGTGCCACAGGCGGTTGCCCAGACTGTCCAGACGGCGGCGGTCGTCCAGGGAGCGGACGTTGTTGTCCTCATCAAGATTGGAAATGTCGCCGATTTGGGGAATGGCCAGCCGGCGCCGCCCGGGGCGCGCGGCGGCGCGGCCGATCTCCAGCGGTCCGAACCGGGCGGCGAAGTCGCGCAACTGCGCGTCGGTCAGGTTCTGGTCGCGGAAGACCAGGACCGGATAGGCGTCGATCGCCGCCTGGATCTCGGCGATGGTGTCCGCCTCCAACGGCCGCGACAGGTCCAGGAAACTGGCCTCGGCGGCGAAACCCGGATGCAGTTCTTTTGTCTGAATAGGCATTGTTGTCGCCTCCCCCGCTTATCCTGCGGAGGTTGCGGCGGCGGCGCAAGACTCAAGCCCTGCCCGGTCTCCCGCAGGGCGAAAGTATCGATTACGTAGCGATGGGATCAGATCACGTCGCAGCCTGCGTCTGTTCCAGTACTGCCAGAACCCGGCAACGGATTGTCAGGCCGCGAACGGAACCGGCTGTATGGGTACAGTCGAAGATCAATCATGCTCTACGCCGGCCGGTCTGCCGCCAGCAGAAGAAAGGGTGGACGACGGCGCTCATCGGCCATCGCAGGGCGCGCCGCCACCCAATCGGCTTCGGCCTCGGGCTCTTCGATACGGATAAGCCCAAAACCTGCGTCCAGAAGCGTGTTCACGTAGCTCTCGATCGTGCGGTGATACTTGACCACGCCATCGACGAACCATTTTGTCCGCCGTTCCCCTTCATCGCGGTAGCGGTCCACCGGCCAGTGTGCCGGCGCTCCATCCGGCCCGCGGTGCCAGGCGCTCGTTCCGACCGCAGTATAGATTGGGTGCTCGACCGAGAAAGCGAAGCGTCCGCCCGGCACCAGGCAGAGGAAAATCCGCCGGGCGATGGTGCTGTAATCGGCGATGTAATGCAGCGCCAGCATCGAAACGACCAGATCGAAGGTTTCCTCTCCCGGCTCATAGCTTTCCAGCGAAGAGCGCACATAGGTGATTCCCGGATCGCCGCCGCGGGCACGCGCATCGGCCAGCATGCGTTCGGAGATATCAACGCCGACCACCTCCCCGGCGCCGCGAGCGCGCGCCTCGCGGGCGAAATAACCGAGGCCGCAGCCCAGATCGAGCACCCGGCGGTGAGTCAACGAAGGCGGCAGCAACCGCTGGAACGCCGGCCACTCATAGACCGCGCTAAGCCCCTGGGTTGAACGGGGAAGCTGGCTGTAGGCAGCGAAGAAGGCGGGGTCGTCGTAGATGTTCTGCGGACTCATCACGGTGGCCTTGTCTGATCGTATGATTCACGCGCTTCGGACGTTCCGCCCGGCGCGATCTGCTACCGCACGGCGAATGGGATGACGTGCAGCCCTTTGTCCTCGTCATGGCGGCAGATGGCCCCGCCTTCGTCGGGCCATGACGACGGCGGCGTCGCCTAGCTCAACCGTTTTCGACGTTCCGCCCTGCGCGATCCTGCTCCTGGCGCGATATTGCTCCGAGACTACACACTGTTCGGGACCGCCGGAAACGGCTCCTCTTGCCCTGGCCGCGCCGCTGTCGCAGGTTTTACCGCATGCGCATCACCCTGATCCACGCCATGAGCCCTTCCATCGCCCCGATCGAGGACGCATTCCGCCGCCTCTGGCCGGAGGCGACCCTGATGAACCTGCTGGACGACTCGCTCGCGCCCGATCTCGCGCGGGATGGAACGCTCACCCCGGCGATGACGCAGCGTTTCCTGGCCCTGGCACGCTATGCGAAATCCACAGGCACGGACGGCATCCTGTTCACCTGCTCCGCCTTCGGGCCGTGCATCGAGGCCTGTGCCCGCGAACTGGCGCCGATCCCCGTGCTGAAGCCGAATGAGGCGATGATCGAGGAAGCCATTGCCCTGACTGGCCCACGCGGCCGGATCGGCCTGATGGCGACATTCGCCCCGACGCTTGCCTCGATGCCGCCGGAGTTCGACGCGGCGGCCCCGCAGATGACACTGGTGCCATGCTTGGCCGAGGGCGCGCTGGCGGCCCTGAACGCCGGCGACCCTGACGGGCACGACGCGGCCGCCGTGCACGCCGCGGCGATGCTGGAAAGCTGCGATGCGATCGCCCTGGCGCAGTTCAGCTTGTCCCGCGCCGCCGGTCCGATCGCGCGGGCCACCGGCAAGTCCGTGCTGACAACGCCCGATAGCGCGGTCCGCAAGCTGCGGCGCCTGTTGCTGCCGGCGAAAGCCGCCTGAGCCATGGACCCGGCCGCCCTCCGCACCTCGCTTCAGGCAGCCGCCCCGCCGGCCTTGCTGCCGTTGCCGTTGCAGGCGCTGTGGTGGGACGCGAAAGGCGACTGGGATAAGGCGCACGAATGCGCGCAGGCCGATCCGGGAGCGGCGGGCGCGGCCGTGCATGCGTATCTGCATCGCAAGGAACCGGACCCTGCAAATGCCCGTTACTGGTACAACCGCGCCGGACGACCGCCGGCCACCGGCAGCCTGGAGCAGGAATGGGACTCGCTGGCCGCGGAATTACTTGCTGGATAAGCGCATGGTCGCGCCGGCGGAACGGCCAGAGCGCGAAGCACCCGCTTCCCACTGTATCAACCCGCACCAGCAAACCAGAAAGAACAGAGTCGCCAGTCGCGGTGCCTCCAGCACATTGTCGAACAGGCCGGAGACCATAAAACCAGCGACCGCGCCCGCAACCACCGCGCCCGCCAACGCACCACCACGCAGGGCGCGAACACCGCCCGCCAACGCCAGACCGGCCAGCGCGGCGAATGCCATCAATCCAAGGATGCCGGTTTCGAAGAACAGCATCAGGTACTGGTTCAGCATCCGCCACGAGACATGACTGTCGTCGGTAAAAATCCAGCGGTCGAGGCCGTGCCCGAAGTCGCCGTTCACGAGCATTGGCCGGCCTGCATCATCCGACAGGCTGATGTCGCGAATGTCGATCGTATGCCCGGCCCGGCCAAACAGCGACAATTCCACCGGGCGGCGAAGCACGCCAAACAGCGCGCGGCCGCCTAGCCCATCTAATGGGAACGCTGCAGCAACGGTGACCCAATGGTCCGGCTCCACTAGCTTGGTATCCGCACCACGGCAATTGTCCGAGTAGAGCAGCACCTTGTCGCATATCGCCACGCCAAGTGCCGTCTGGCCGTCCGGCGAACGCGCCCGCAGCGTAAGATGTAAAAAGCCGGTTTCCGGCAACGCTATTTTCTGGCCCAGGTAGAACGGCGTCTCGACCCGCATCGACGCGTACGTGCCCTCATCGTCCTGCTTAAGAACCAGGTCGCTTGGCCGGTTGACCGGAGAGCGGCTGAGCATCGTCCGCTGATAAGTGCCAAGCCCCATGCCGAACAGCGCCGCCGGGACGCCGGGGTCCCGCACCGCCAGACCGGCCCGCCAGTTCTGCTGCCGCGTCGAAAGATCCATCGCGCTGGCGGCGAAGCGCTCGTGCATGCCGGTGAACGCCGCTGTCGCGGCCAGGGCGGACAGGACCAGGACAACCGGCACGATCCCGAAAGCGAGCGCGTGCGTCCGGCGCTGGTTCGCCGCCCATAGCCACCCAGGGCCGGCGACCGCCATCGCGACCATCCCCGCCGCATAGGCGGTGCGGGCGAAGGTGACCGCGAGCGTGTAGCCACCACACAGGCAGGCAAGCATCGCCAGGCCTGAGCCCAACCACCGCGGGCGAAGCTGGAACAGGCACAACACGAAGGGCAGCACCAGCGCGGTATAGGCCCCGATGTGACCGCCGCCGACGCGCATGCTGGAAAATGGGCCGGCCACCCGATACGCGGTGCTGAAATCCAGGATGCTGGCGAACAACGCCCGCTCAGCCAGCACAATGAGGGTGACGGCGCATAGTCCCGCCGCGAGGCCCCAGCCCAGCAGGGTAACCGCATCTCCATGGACACGCTGCCGCTGTCGCAGGGAGGGCAGCAGGGCCAGTGCTTCGATAAGGCCCTTGGCCAGGCGCAGCGCGTTGTCGGGACGCAGGAAGGCATTGTCGGAATGGGTGGCACCGAGTGGCGAAGACATGCCGACGACGGTCGCAATGAGCCAGCCGGCGGTGAATGCCAGCAGGACCACACGGGGCGCGCTGGCGACTCGTAAATCGATCGCCTGGGGCGGGTCGCGGACCATCAAGACGGCGATGGTGGTGAGAATGAACAGGTCGGATTCCCCAACCATCATCCATCCCGTCCAAAGACCGAGATCCCAGGCTGGCAGGACGATAGGAAGAACGAGGAGAAACGCGGCCGGCCGATACCACAGGAGGGCCGTATACGCCGCGAGGGCCACAGCCAGAGGCCATTGGGCGACCGGGTAGCGTGCGAGACCAAGCAGCACCAGCAACGCGAGCACCGTCGCGGCAGCCAGCGCGGTGATCCGCCCGGCAGGCGATCGAGGGTCCGATGAGCGGCTCGTGCTTATGGACGTTCTTTTCGTGGAAGTGCCGATGTCAGCATTCCGCGACGCCGACGGAGAAAGCCGTCTTCACAACGGAATCCTTCCTGCGAGAAAGAGGCACGCCAGAGCGGAGCAACGCAGAGTGGAACGTCCAACGGGCGCCCGCCCCTCGACAGCCTCAACAATGGGTCGCTTGAATTGTCACTGCCAGGTTCTGCCCGCCCGTGGTGGTACAGAATGAATAGGTAGCCGGAGACTTCCAGGGGATCGTCCCGCCAAGGTTTGCCCTGATGTTATAGGCGTAGGTCCCGCCCGCGCCGTAATTGTAGGTCACGGTACCGACGCCTTGCGGCCCGCCAGCCCCGACGATTGTGTACGACCCTGTCGGGTGTGACACCGTGTCTGACGGGTCCGTCGGATCCGTTGGGCCTTGCTTGTAATCCAACACCTTACCGCTGCCACTGTCATGCAGCTCGTTCCACGATGCGTTCGGCGAACTGCCAACGCACGCATAGCGGTTGTTGAGGAGGGAATTCATCTGCGAGGAGGTTATGCTCGAACCGGTCGAGCAATCCTGCGACCACGCAGGCAAGCTACCGATCGCAAGCGATCCGACTATCGTCAAAACGGCCGCCGACGCCTTTGTTGGATTCACGCCTGCCCCTCCAAAATCATTGCTCCAGCGACAGGCCACTATAACGATATCGCAACCGGCCCGCAAGCGGCGTGCCAATGCCGGCCGGCTTTCGCGCCATCAGTCGCCGGCGGACATCAGCGAGCGGAGTTCGCCCAGCCATGGCTCGTACCGCCTCCAACGTGCCACCGACGTACGATAGATCGGCTGGCGCGCCTGCCACAGGCTCGCCGTGGCGATCTGACGTTGATTCAGGTGCGGCGCCAGGCAGGCGTCGTTCCACTCCAGACCGCACGCCTCGATCAGCCGGCGCGTGAGGGGCTCGGGATCGGCGACCAGATCCTCGTACTGGACCTCGATAAAACGGTCCGACGGCAGAACGTGCCGCCAATGGGCCATCAGCTTCCGGTACTCGCCGTAGAAGAAGGCCAGGCTGCCCCGGTCCGAAGCGAAGTCGAAGCTGCTCTCGAAGTTCGTAGTAAAAATAGACAGGCAGACGTCAACCGGATGACGGCGGCAATGCACGATCGTGGCGCGCGGAAACAATTGGCGAATAAGTCCGAGCCGCGCGAAGTTGAACGGCATCTTGTCGGTGACCCGCGCGGAGGCGGGAGAGATGGCGCGCAAGACCGCCAGGTAGTCCCCGGCCAGACGGTGGGCCACGTCCGGCTTCGCCATCGCGTCGAATGTGCCAACGGCCCCGCGCTTGCCCTCGTGCCAAAAGCCCAGTTCGCCGCCGGCGGCCACGTCCGGATGGCTGGACAGGATCTGCTCGACCAGCGTGGTGCCGGACCGGGGCATGCCGACGATCAGGATCGGGGTGGCATCCTCGACGCCGAGATCCTGGCGGCGCTCGAGAAAGCCGGGCGGGGCCTGCGCGATCACCTGGGCAGTCTGACGCGCCAGCAGCGCACGATCGAGGCGCCCGGCCATCCCGCGAACCTGATTGGCGGCGTCGAAATGGTGCATCGCCAACGCATAGTCGCCGAGATCGTCGTGTACCTTGCCCAGTGCGAAGTGAACCGACTTTCGCAGCGCCGGCGTCAACCGGGGGTGCGCCAGACAGGCCAGCATCCGGTCGATCAGCGGTTGATCCGCACCGGTAAACTTCCGTGTCATCGCGAGCGGATACCACGCGTTGACCTGTCGGGGGTCCAAGGCGAGGCCGGTTTCAAAACTGGCACCGGCCTCCTGCGACCGGCCCGTTTCGGCCAGGCTTTGCCCCAGGGCGATATGCGCATCGGCACCGTTCGGATCGGCGGCGATGGCGGCCCGCAACAGCGCTTCCGCTTCCACCGGCCTGCCGGCGATCTTTTCGGCCTGCGCGTTATAGATCGTGGCTTGAACCGAAGGTCCGGCTGCCGCCGCCGCCGCGCGCCAAGCCGTGGCGGCCTCCAGGCGAAGGCCCTGCCCCAGATAGATCTGCCCGAGGCGGCTGCGTACGACATGGTTGCCGGGCATGAGCCTGATGACCGCCTCGTAGGCCGCGCGTGCCTCTGGGATCCGCCCCAGGTGGTCCAACGCGGTGGCAAGGTTCAAGTGCGCGCTGGCCAGATTGGGGGCCAGCCGCACCGCGTGCGTCAGGGCTTCGGCCGCTTCGTCCAGGCGGCCTGCCTCCAGGCAAACGAAGCCAAGGTCGTGCCGCACGGACGCGACCGTCGGATCAAGATCGATCGAACGCCGGAACGCGGCGATCGCCTGATCATGCTTCCCGGTCTTTGCCAGGCCTATGCCGAGGACGGCTTGCCGATGGGCCGCCTGGACGCGGGCTCTGGACGGCCGGGGGCCAGCGGCGGGCGCACGGGCGCCACCGACAGCCGGCGGAGGTGTGGCCTGCCGCGCCGGCGCTGGGTTTTCAGGGAGAGGCGGGCGCGGAATGTGCGAGAACTGATCTGGAATGCGACCAGCTTCGGTCAGCGGGCCAGACTGCAACAGCTTTGAGAGGGCAGAACCCGGGGCGATCGCCATCTTGCTCCCGCTGCCTGCCATCGATCGCACCTTGCCCGGCATCGTTGCCATTCGACACCGGTATTATCCCGCGGCCAATACGAGGCACAACCCCAAACATGTGCCGGACGAGCACCGGCCCCGTTCTAAGCCGCGACCAAGCCGGCAGGCGTCGTAACGGACTTTCCGGCGTGCAGCGCGCCTGTCGGAGAACTTTACGCATGCGGACGCCGTGACGCGGCAAATCGGGTGCTACAGATGGCTGCCTCACGCCTTCAGGATATCGGGGACGGCCTGGAACGTTTGCCCGGCCCGTGAATGTGAGCATTCGCGGCGTGGCGTGTCGGCAAACTTTACACCTTTCATCCACTGGAAACCCGCTCGCTTCCACGGCATCGTTCTAGTCTATTGATATCAATATACATATTGTTTCTGGCACGAATTCTGCACCGTCAGCAAGCGACGTATTTCACTTCGGAATACCAGGCGACGTGCAGGCCTGATTTCCGCGCCGTTGGAGGAAAAGCGATGGGTCTGAGGTGCATTTTGTTGGCCGGCGCCGCGGCGGGGGTGCTGGGGACGATGTCTCTTCCGGCGTGGGCCGTGCCTGTCGATACGATCGTCTCGAATCAGTGGTACACGGCTCAGTTCAGCAGCTCCATTGGTGGCAATATCTCCGGCCCCGGCCTTAGTTCTGGGATTGGCGTGAACGGACCGATCACGCCATCCGGCACCGCGGACGCCATCCTGGCGCCTGAGGGTATGAGCTGGACGATCACCCTGGCATATGGGGGCTACCTCACCGTGACGGATGTCGAAACGTCCGGCGACCAGTTCGAGATGTTCAATAATGGGATTTCGCTGGGAACGACATCGACGCCAGGTGAGGCCGGGGACGACACGGAGTGCGGCGAAAATATCTCCTGCGCCCTGAACAACCCCGACTATAGTTCGGGGACATTCCTGTTGCCGGCTGGAACCAACGTCATTTCCGGCCAGGTCGTGGCGTTTTACAGTAGCGGCGACCTCAACTTCGTCGTTCAGGCAAATTCGGCCCCACCGACCGACGCGCCCGAGCCAGCCACGATGACGGTCCTTGGCGCGGGGTTGGCCGGGCTCGGCTTCGCGCGCCGCCGGAAACGCTGAACGCGCCGCCGGCACGCTCCCCGCGCCGTTCGTGCGCGGGGACGAGACTGAAGCTATACCGGCATTCGGTCTGTAATGATTCGCGCAATCATGTTAAACTTGGCCGGACAATGATTTCGGACCGAAGGACATAGCTGACGTCGCGCGGCGAAATTACCGCCCGAACATGCAGTCCTGCCAACCCGCGTTGGCGTCGACTCTCAATCCTCGTCAAGGCCGGGCGACCGAGCATCCGAATCGGCCATCCCAGCGCAGATCAGAAATGCTCGACGTCTCCGAGTGGCCGGGGCATGCGCTCGCCCGTCATGCCCGAACTAAGCATTTGCCACCGCCGCAACGGCCCCGGCGCGGACTGACGCGCCAACGCGACCAGCATGGACCAGGCAACCGGCAACAGCCGCGTCGCGAACATGGCCGACAACCCAGCCACCACCACCGCGTTGATGTCGCCTTCCAGGCCAGGCCGGAAATATCGGGCCAGTTCAACCATGAACGACACCGACGCCGCCACGACGAACGCCCGACCGCCACGCTGGTTGCCATAACGCAGCCACAGCATCACGCCGATCGGCATTTAGAGCACGGCATGTCCGACGATATTCTTCGCCGCCATTGCCTTCGTAACGATATAATAGTCGAACAACGGCAACAGGCCGAGTGGGTTAGCCTGCGCGATCGCATCCTGAACGGACAGCCAGTCGGCTGACAGAAGCCGGTTCACCAGCAGCAGGACAACGAGGTACGGCACGATCGCCCATGGCACCAACCGGCGAAGGCGCCCCCGCAAAGCGTCGGGGTCCTGCCGCGAAAGCCAGCGGATCCATACGGCACCGAGGACGATGCCGCAACTCCGGTACACAATCGACACCATCATGGGCGCCGCGCTGATGACGAGCGTCGAAAACGCGAAAACGCCGGTTGTGATCGCCAGACCGATGCAGGCGACGGAAAGGATGCCACGCCGGACCCGGTAAACACCGGCCTTGACGAAGGTCAGCAGCATGCCGACCGGAATGAAAGCCGCGCCCGCAGCGGCGATCAGGATCGCGCGCATCGCGAGCGGCCGGTCTCCGCCGGGCAATGCCAGCAGCGTATCCGGAAACCGCTCGATCTGAGTCTGCAGATCCGCTGCACTCAACGCGAAATCCAACGGCATGAGCAGGAATATCAGCAACGCCACGAGGTAGAGCCGAAGAAACAACACCAGCGCCGCCACCGGGTCCCCGCGCCTTCCGGCGAGGCTGAAGCGCCGGTGCGAAGCGGCGAAACAGGCGCAGCCGATCACCGAGCCGAGTGTCTGCGCGACGATGTAGTTGAGGGTGACGGTACGCGGCGGAAAAAAGAGTTGAAGATACTTGATCGTCAGGATCGTCGCGACGCAGATCAGGACCGTCCCGATCGCGGCGGGCAGCCGAAATGCCGGCCGGCTCGGCCAGACGGTGCCCGCGACCAGGAAGCCGAACGGTATCAGCATCAGCAGATTGGCGACCCAGTCCGCCCGCTGGTCCGAACCATGGGCGACGTACGGCGTGGCAAGAAAGAGACGGAAAACCTCGGCGGGATCGCGATAGACGAAATGGGGACCAAGCGGTCCTATGATGGTGCTCGAATACAGCGTCAGCGCGGCATAGATCAGGCAGAGGCAGCCCAGGCGCCTTCTGCCGGGCCATGAAAGAATGTCGTGTCGCATGTAGCTGTTGTCCTGGACGCGCCGAGCCGGCTTCTATCTAAAGGCGAAAAGCGTGATGTACGGTCGTCCCTCCACCGTCATGACCCGGCGACAGTCCAGGCCATCACGAGCGGCGGAGCGTCACTCTTCCTGCCGGTTGGTCTTATACCAGATGGCGTTAAGAGCGATACCAATACGGTTGTTCAACGTCATGCCCGAGCTGAGCCGTCGCACCCGTTTCATCGCCGTAAGTGATGATATTCCGAAGACCGGCTACGACGGCAACGTACGGGCTGCCGGTGCGTCATTCCCAACGCCGCTCGGCGTTATCCAAACACTCCGGAGACCCGATATCCGCAGCCGGTCACGAGCCCGCGGCGGATGCCACGGTCCAAGTGCTTTCCCTGCCGCTGATCACCGGGGCGGGCGACGGCGGGGTTTGACCCGGCGCCGATGGCCGGCCTTCGAGCGAAGGGCTCGGGGTGGGCGTAGCCTCACCCGGCGACAGGCTTTCATGCGTCGACGCTGGGTCCACGTCGCCGCTTTCGGTTTGTTCGTCGGTCGCCGAGCCGCCACCCGCGTCATCGGCCGGTGTCGCCTCTGTCGCCGGCGCGCGCTTGGTCCGCGAAGACGACAAATCGCCCTGGGCCCGACCGCCGGCACCGCGTGAGGTCCTGTTGGCCCCTCCGCGAAAGTCGGTATAGCGCAATCCAACCGCGATATAGGACCCGTCCCTCCTCCGCTCCAGAGAGACAACGGCGATGCGGCCCGGACCGGCATGCCCGCGCACACCGGGGGCGGTGCTCACTTTGAGGCCGTTCATCCAGACAGCGCCGTTCGTCACCCGAACGAAGGCCTCCACAGCCAGACGGTTGACAGAGGGGCCGAAATAACCGGCCGGATCGGAAAACAGGGTGTCCGGCTCGACGCGGTCCACCTGCCCCTTATCGGCAACATAGCGGCCGGACACAGTAACGAACTGGCCGGGCTTCACGACGTCGGCGGCCGTGCCGCTCAGCACCAGATCGCCGAGCCGGGTAACACCGCGGTCGCGCACGACCCGACCGCGCGCGGTCAGCAAACCCGCGGGTGCGCGATCCAGCCGGCTGGCGACGATGATCCCGTCCTCACGCCGCAAGCCACTGACCTCGACCCAATCGCCGAGACGGAAATGGTTCGCGCCCCAGGTCCCTTCCGGCACCGATACCGGCTGTCCGCCGATCGTCAACATGCCAGACCTGAGTTGCACGGATTCAATCCGACCCGCCACTTCGTGCCGCACGGATATCGTCCTTGCGTACGACGCCTTCGCCGCGCCCTCAGCCTGGATCACGACCATCTGCCCGGCCCGCAGGGCGGAAGCGGATGCCGGGGTCCCATTGATATCGACCGCGGCCGAGCGGTCGTACCGCACTTCCAGGCCGTTCACGCAGACCGACGCGAAGCCCGTGATCACACCGACAACGCCGGTACCGCCGATACCGCGATCACCGACCCGGCTGAGGCCCGGAACGGCCATCGGGGCACCCGTTCCGCCGATGCCGCGATCGGCGACCACCGGCCCTCCGTTCCTTCCTGCCCGGCAGACCACCCCGCCTGCCAGCGTGTTCGACCGAAAGACGGTCTGATCGTCATCCCCCGGGTCCAGAACCGGGCCCACGCAGGCCGCCAGCAGGCAGAGCATAAGGAGTGCGGCCAACCGCTTCATGACGCGGCGCCGGCGGCGGGGCATTCGTCTTCGTCGAACACATAGACGCCGAAGTTGATCCGGTGCTGGCTGGCCATGCCCGTTTCCGGGGTGGATTCGGTCAGCTCAAGCGCCCGCCGGTTGACGTCCAGCAGCACACGCATCGCGGCGGCGCGGGCATATGCATCCAGCGCCTGTGCCTGCGACGCTGTCAGCCGGTCATAATGGACGCTGCGATCCAGGAAAGGAGGGACTCCTGCCGCGCTGATATTCGCCACCGCCGCCGCGACATGATCGTGCAGGTTGCGGGCGAAGTAGAACAACTGCTCCTCCCCCCCTGGCCGCGGAATAAACGCCTCGACATTTAGCTGAACGCGATCCTCGGCATCCATGTAAACGACGCCGTGGCTCAGCAGGTCGTCCAGCACGGCGCGCGGGCGGATGTCGGTCGTCACCGACTCGACCAATGCGTCGAAGGATGGCGTGGCGTCCGCGGCCCCATGGCTGACCCTCGGCAAGGGCCTTGGGTGGCGTTCCTCATCGGTGAACGCGGTGCTCCCGACCCAGCGCGCCACGATCTGGCTGGCCAGGGTAACGACGTCCGGCGCGTCCGCGGTGTCCGCCGGCATTTCCCGCAGCCGCTTGATTTCCTTGCGATGCACGCCGGTCAGCAGGCTGATTCGGCTGTCCGTGCGGGTCTTCGGGTCGGTCAGGATATCGTTGACCGCAACCTCGACGAAAAGGCCGCGCAGAGCGTCGGCGAGGACCGGAAAGGTCAACCCGCTGCGCATCATCAGCCTTACCAATGGCCGCATCAGCCGGCGCGCTGCTTTCAACAGCGGTGCCGGGGGAAGCGGTTGAGGGCGGTGGGACGCAGACATCGGAGGCGTTCGTTAATCCTTACCGGAAATGACTTAGCACAGCTCGAAGTGGGAAAAACACCCACGCCGCGACGAAAATCGATTGACGTGGGAAATTTTCACACATACGGTCTGGTCCATCCAAAGGCACCGCCCGTAACCTTGTTTTAAGGTTTCATGGTCTAGGGTGAGCTGCCGTCGCCCATTGTACGCATCAGCCAAGAGGCTCCGGACATGTCTTACGTCGCCGCCTCCACTCTCAAGGCACCCCGCTCCCTTGTCAGCCAGGCCGGGACGCCGCCGTTTCGCCAGACCGTGGCGGTGGCAGACCACGAAACCGAAGACGCGGGGCAGGAAATCGATCTGCGCCAGCTTCGCCATCACACGAAGAACACGTTACAGCGCATCCTGGGCCTGATCGCGGAAGCACCTGGCCTGCGCGACACGCCAGCCGGCGAAAAGATCGCGCGGGAACTGGAATATCGCATCGGCTTGTCGGCCGCCATTTCCAACGCGCTGTTCGGGCTGACCGAGGCTCCCGGCTCGATGGTGGAGCGTTTGCGCCAGCTCGCGGGAGCGGTCGTCGATATGATGCAGGACGCCGATCAGGTGATCCGCGTCGGGGTTTCCGTGCGCGGCTCCTGCCCCGCGGTATTGCGGGAAGCAGTGGTGCGCAGCGCGCACGAATTGATCGGCAACGCCGTCAAGCACGGCATGAAAGGCCGTCCCAGCGGCCGAATCGCGGTCCGGCTGATCTCCGATGAGAATCGCACCGTCCTCACCGTGGTGGATAATGGCTGGGGTTTTACCGGCACACCGAGATCCGGCCAGGGGCTCGCCCTCACCCGCGACTTCGCCGGCCGCCATGGCGGATCTCTGACGCTGGAAGGTATGGATGGAACCGTGGCGACGCTCGAGTTCCCGCACTGAGGTTCAGCTCACCCGTAATGCCATGAGTTCTTCATCGAGAAGATCGGTGCCGACGCGCAGGCTGCATGGCTCCACGCCATAGACTGTGAATCCGGCCTTCAGATAGAGCTGCCGGGCAGCTTCGTTGCCGACGGTGACGGACAGGGTCAGCACGATAAGACCATTCGAACGTGCCGCCGCGATCAAGCGGTCCATCAGGGCGCGTGCCAAACCGGTTCGCCGCCAGCGTGGCGCGACATAGACGCCGACGATATGACCTTTGTGACGCTGCTTGATCCTCGGCGAAACCACGAGTCCCGCGGTCCCGATCAACGCGCCTTCCGCGAAGCCGCCCAGGGTGATGTTCGGGGGATCACCGATCAGCCAGGACATGTGGCTGTCCTGCTCTTCCTCGAAGGACGACCCGAACGCGGCGGGGTGGTCACGCAGCGCCGCAAGCCGCAGCGGCCGGTAAAGGGGCAGATCGCTCGGCCCCAACGGCCGGATCAGCCAGGGGGCGTCGCCCGTCAGGCCAGTGCCTCCGCGATTCGGCGGGCCAGGCGGCGGGCGACATCGTCTTTCGCCAGGCGCGGCCAGGTCTCGATCCCGTCGGCGGAAACGATGTTCACGGCGTTTTCCATCCCGCCCATGATGCCGGTTTCCGGGGAGACGTCGTTGGCGACGATCCAGTCGGCGTTCTTGCGCCGCAGCTTGGACTGGGCATTGGCCATCAGGTCGTCGGTTTCAGCCGCGAAGCCGATCACAAGGCGGGGCCGATTCGGTCCGGCCGCGGCGATGGTCGCGAGGATATCGGGGTTCGGCACCAGGGTCAGGCCGGGCGGTGCGACACCGGGCTGCTTCTTGATCTTGCCCGTGGCGGCCTGGTCCACGCGCCAGTCGGCGACGGCCGCGGCGAACACGGCGATATCGGCCGGCAACGCGGACTGGCAGGCGTCCAGCATCTCCCGCGCGCTCTCGATATGGCGGACGGTGACCCCAGGCGGATCGGCGATCGTGACCGGCCCACATACCAGCGTCACGCGGGCGCCGAGATCCGCCAATGCCGCGGCGATCGCATGCCCCTGCCGGCCGGACGACCGGTTGGCGAGGTAGCGAACCGGATCGATCGGCTCATGGGTCGGACCGCTGGTGACCAGGGCATGCCGGCCGGCCAGCGGCCCGGGCGCGGGCGCCAGGATTTGCTCGATCGCGGCCAGGATCTCGGGCGGTTCAGCGAGGCGGCCGGGGCCGAACTCGTTGCAGGCCATCGCGCCCTCGTTGGGCGGCACGACCAGCACGCCGCGCTGGGCCAGAGTCGCCATGTTGGCCTGGGTCGCAGGATGCAGCCACATGCGGACGTTCATGGCCGGCGCGACCAGCACCGGTTTGTCTGTCGCCAGCAGCACCGTGGAAGCTAGGTCGTCGGCCAGGCCGGATGCCATCTTCGCCAGGATATTCGCGGTCGCCGGCGCCACAACCACCAGGTCGGCGGCACGGGAGAGCTGGATGTGCCCCATCTCCGACTCGTCGGTCAGCGAGAACAGGTCGGAATAGACCTTCGATTCGCTGAGCGCCTGCAGGGACAGGCGCGTGACGAACTGCCCGCCATTGTCGGTCAGCACGCAGGTGACCCCGCATCCCTGGCGGCGCAGCAGGCGGATCAACTCCAGCGCCTTGTAGGCGGCGATGCCACCCGAGACGATCAGCAGGACTCGTTTGCCGTTCATGGCGTGGCGCTCGACCTCATGATTGGGGGCAGGCCCCATGATTTGCCTTCCGTGTCACACCCGGCCAAGACACGGGGGCACAAACGCCTCGGCCGACACCGAATTCACAGACGCCATCCCGAGTGGATCGCGGCGATGCCGCCGGACAGGTTGCGAACCTTCACCCGGGCGAGGCCCGCTTCCCGCATCATCCCGGCCAGCGTCTCCTGATCGGGGAAAGTACGGATGCTCTCGGCAAGATAGCGGTAGCTGTCCTCGTCGCCCGCGACCATGCGGCCCAGGCGCGGCAGCACCTTGAACGACCACGTGTCATAGACCGGCGCCAGCGCGTGGACGGTAACGCGGGAGAATTCCAGGCACAGGAACCGCCCGCCCGGCTTCAGGACCCTGCGTGCCTCGCGCAGCACGGCGGACTTGTCGGTGCAGTTCCGGAGACCAAAGGCCATGGACACCCGATCGACGCAGCGATCCGGCAGCGGCAGTTTCTCGGCGTCGGCGACCGCAAGGCAGACATCGTTCGCAAAGCCCTGGTTCAGGGCGCGATCGCGGCCGACCGACAGCATGGAAGCGTTGATGTCGGTCAGGAACACCGGACCACCACCACGTTTAAGCCAGCCGAAGCTGATATCGCCGGTCCCACCGGCCAGGTCGAGCAGCGTGTGGGTCGGCCTCGGTTGCAGGTCGCTGATGAATATCTGCTTCCACACCCGATGGATGCCCAGCGACATCAGGTCGTTCATCAGGTCATAGCGCGGCGCCACACTGTCGAAGACGGCGCGAACCAGGCCGGCCTTCTCGGCGCGGTCCACCGAGCGGAAGCCAAAATCGACGGTCGTTGCGGGATTGTCGGTCATGGTCCGGATGTATAGCCTGGAACCCACCCATGCCGGAACTCCCCGAAGTCGAGACCGTGATGAGAGGCCTTCAGGCACGCCTGGAGGGGCGGGTGCTGCGACGCGCCGTTGCCCGCCGGCCCGATTTGCGCTGGCCCCTGCCCCCAAACCTGGTCGAACGTCTGACCGGCGCACGGGTGACCAGCTTCCGCCGCCGCGCCAAATACATCCTGATGCGGCTGGACAACGGCTGGTCGGTGCTGCTGCACCTGGGCATGTCCGGGCGGATGCTGCTGGAGCCGATCGGCCGCAACGAGCTTACCCCGCACGAACATCTGGAGCTGGAGACCGACGACGGCTGGCGGGTCGGCTTCGTCGATCCTCGCCGATTCGGCTCCATCGATCTGATCGACACGGCGAAGGAGGATTCGCACCGGCTTCTGGCCGGGTTGGGACCGGAACCGCTGGACGATGCGTTCTCGGTCCCGGTGCTGGACGCGGCGCTGAAGGGGAAGAAGACCCCAATCAAGGCGGCACTGCTGGACCAGAAGGTCGTAGCCGGCCTGGGGAATATCTATGTGTGCGAGGCGCTGTTCCGCGCCGGCATTTCCCCGCAACGGCAGGCGGACAGCATACCGGGCACGCGGGCGAAGCGGCTGGTGCCGGCGATCAAGGAGACGCTGCGGGAAGCCATCGCCGCCGGCGGGTCCTCGTTGCGTGACTATGTGCAGACCAACGGGGAGCTGGGGTATTTCCAGCACGCCTGGAAGGTCTATGGCCGCGAAGGCGAACCCTGCCCCGCCTGCCCCGGCCTTCCGGCATGTGATGGCGTGCGCCGGATCGTGCAGTCCGGCCGCAGCACCTTCTACTGTCCGCGGACTCAGCGGTAGAAGGTGCATGGGCTGTGGCATCGGTGAATGTCCTCCTACCCTGTGCGGACCGCCGGCCTCTGGTATGGTCAATCCGATTTTCATCGCCGGCGAAAAATCCGCCGCGTCCGGGAGAAGTGCATCATGGCGAACTACGAAAACATCATCGTTGAAACCCAGGGCCGGGTCGGCCTGATCCGGCTCAATCGCCCCGCCGCGCTGAACGCGCTGTGCGACGCGCTGGTGAAGGAACTCGGTGAGCAGTTGCTGGCGTTCGACGCGGACAAGGGCATTGGCGCCATCGTCATCACCGGGAGCGACCGCGCCTTCGCCGCCGGCGCCGACATCAAGGAAATGCGCGACCGCACCAACCCCTCGGCGATGGTGGAGGACTTCATCGGCGCCGGCTGGGAAACCGTGCTGCGCGTCAAGAAGCCGGTGATCGCGGCCGTCGCGGGGTTCGCCCTGGGCGGCGGGTGCGAGCTGGCCATGATGTGCGACATGATCTTCGCCGCCGACACCGCCCGGTTCGGCCAGCCGGAAATCAACCTGGGCGTCATCCCCGGCGCCGGAGGCACCCAGCGGCTGACCCGCGCAGTCGGAAAATCCAAGGCGATGGACATGGTGCTGACCGCCCGCATGATGGATGCGGCCGAGGCGGAACGAGCAAATCTGGTTTCCCGAGTGTTCCCGGCCGACCAGTTGCTACCGGAGGTCATGAAGATCGCCGACCGGATCGCCAATCTTTCGCCGGTGGCGGTCCAGTTCGGCAAGCAGGCGGTGAACCGCGCCTTCGAAACGACCCTGGCGGAAGGCGTGCGACACGAGCGCGCGCTGTTCCTGTCGCTGTTCGGCACACCGGACCAGAAAGAGGGGATGGCGGCGTTCGTCGAGAAGCGGAAACCGGGCTTCCAGTTGGGCTGATGCTCCTACGTCCGTATTAAGATCCCCGTCATGGGCACGAATCGTGGGCCTGTGACGGGGATATTTTCACACTTGTCGGCGATTTACGCGGTTGTCACATCTAAATACCGGGATTCTTCTCGCCTGATTTGATCTGAAAGGCTATCAGATAGGCATGGAGAATTGCCTGCCCGCACCTTCTTACGCTGGCAACGGGCCGGTACGGCCTGGCGCTACGCGAATGCCGGATTTCAACCTGCTTCTGGTCAGCCGCAGTTCGACCTGGTTTCAGGCCGTCAACGGTGCGACCCAGCAACTGGGCGGCGGCGACGTCGTGGCCTGCTGTGCCCGCGATGCGCTTGCGCGTCTGGCTGGAACGAGCTCGCATTACTCCCATCTTCTGGTGGACCGGAACGACGCGGAGGGGCTTCTCGATGAGCTCGCCGATCTCGCGACGGAAGTAGCGTCCCCAGATACGGATATGATTGTATTGGGTGCGGCGGACAACCGGCACCCGCATATCCGCGTCATATCGGCCGCGACATCCCAGTCGGTTGCAGAGGTCTTGATGGCAAGCCCCCCTGCGCGCAACAGACCTGCCATGGATCTGTCCGAACTGCGGGCAGCGCTTGACGGTGCGATGATCGAAACGCGCTATCAGCCGATCGTCCGCATCGCCGATCGGCGCCCTGTCGGGCTGGAGGCCCTCGCCCGCCTCAATCATCCGGAGCGAGGAACGCTGCTTCCCGGACGCTTCGTGCCGCAGATCGAGAATGCCGGACTTGCCGCCGAATTGACCAGCCTGGTGTCCGCGCGCGCCTTCGCCGACCTGGCCGGCCCTTTCCTGGCCCGCAGGGGCCTTCGAATGTCGGTCAACTTCCCGCTGGACGTGCTGCTGCAGCCCGCGGCGCTGGACCGGCTCGAGCAACAGCGGGAAGCCGCCGGCATCGCGGCCGACCGGATCATCGTCGAACTCACCGAAAGCCGCCCGGTTGACGATATCCCGACGTTGCGCCGTTCGCTGGAGCGGCTGCGCAGCCAGGGCTACGGCGCCGCGATCGACGATGTCGGGCCTGCTGTGCCGCGGCTGGCGCCGCTGCTGGAACTGCCCTTCACCAGCTTGAAGCTGGACAAGGTCGTGGTTCAGCGCGTGATCGAATCCGAGGAGGCCCGGACGTTCCTCGCCAACACGACCGGCCAGGCGAAGGCTCGCGGACTGACCGTCGTCGCCGAAGGCGTGGAGACCGGCGCGATATGGGATCAGATGCAGGCACTCGGTGTGGACGAGATACAGGGCTTCCTGGCTGCTCGCCCCTTGCCTGTGGCCGCTGTCCCGATCTGGTGGGACGCGTGGTTGGGCGCGACGCCCTGACGGGTGCCGCCCGTCATTGCCTGACGTTCCAAATCAAGCGAGCATCCCACTGACAAGGATCAGGGAGGCCAGGGATGGCGCGCAACATCGCGGTCGGCGTCGGGATCATGGAATATCCGTTCGAGACCTCGGACGGGTTCTGGCGCTGGGTCGATCTGTGTGAGCAAGGCGGCATCGATTCGATCTGGCAGACCGACCGCATCGTCAGCCGCACCCCGATACTGGAGTGCATGACGTCCCTGGCCGCCATCGCCGGGCGGACGCGACGCATCAAGTTCGGGGTCAATGTCGTGTCCGTGGCGCTGCGGGAGCCGGTGCTGCTCGCCAAGCAATGCGCGACGATCGACGTCCTGTCCGGAGGACGGCTGCTGCCCGGCTTCGGCATCGGCAGTCCGCGCGGGGCGGAGTGGACGGCGATGCACATCGACACCACCACGCGCGGCCGCAAAACCGATGAGGCACTGGAAATCATCAGCCGGCTTTGGTCTGGCGAGGCACTGGATTATGCGGGCAAGCATTTCCGGTTGACCAAGGCCTCGATCGCGCCGTTGCCGGTTCAGCCCGATCTTCCGATGTGGATCGGCGGTTCGTCGGAGGCCGCGATCAGGCGGACCGCTCGGCTTGGGACCGGATGGCAGGCGGGGGCCGAGACGCCGGAGACGGTCGGCGCGGTCATCTCTGGGATCAAGAAGGCGCTGCTGGAAACTGGACGCACGATCGATGAGGATCATTACGGTGCCGCTTTCGCATTCCGGTTCGGCGGGCCGGACGATCCAGGGGTGGCGAAGGTGATGGAGCATTATCGGGCGCGCACCGGCCGCGATCCCAGGGATCTGTTCGCGATGGGCGACGCGGAGGTGATCGTTCGGCGTTTGAGCGAATATGTCGAGGCTGGGGCTTCAAAGTTTATCCTGCGTCCGATCGCCGATGGCGAGGCGGACATGCTGGCGCAGACGAAGCGGCTGGTGGAGGAGGTGCTGCCGCAGGTGGCGGCGCGGTGGCCGAAGCAGCGGAAAGTGGCGGCTTAGAGAATCGGTTTCTCCGAGTGGGTCATCATCCCGCCCAGGGCGCCGGGTCTAAGTCGCGGCATAGGCGCACCTGACAGCAAGGCATTGGCGGTGCTGGTCAGCGCGGCGGCTCGGATCGAGGCTACCTTGCGTTCCGCGGGGGGAAGATTGGCGAGGCCGGCGGTGTATTTCCCCGCCACCTCTGTCATTGCGGCGGCCCACAGCGCCCGGTGGCGCTTGTCCTCTGCTGTCGTCGGGGCTGGTGGCGTCGGGGGGATGATGGGGGCTGCTGTTATTGGGGCTGGAGCCGGGCTTGGAGTCCGATCGGCGACCGGTTCCGTGCCCTGCAGGTGGGCCCGGGCTTCCGCCGCCCGTTTCTGCGTCGCCACCACGCTGGCCACCAGTTCGGCCTCATCGGAGTCTTCGTCGGGTTCGGGTTCGGGTGCGGACAGCGGGGTTGCCGTCATCGCCGTATCGGGCCGCTTTTCCTTCAGCGCGCGGCGGTTCCGCTCGACCGAGCGGTTCAGTGCCACCGCGTTGCCGCGCAGGCGCAGGGTCATCGACAGCGAAAGGTTGTCCGCCATCGACAGGCTGAGCGAGCCGAGTGCGGCGAGGCCGCAGCCGATGATCTGCGCGATCGCCATCAGGTCGGCCTGGTTGCGGGCGCGGTACGCGTTCACCGTCTCGAGCGCCGCCATACGGGCGAAGCGGATGTCGCCGCTGGCGGACAGGAACATCGGTGCCAACAAAGCGACGATGAGGTTGATCAGGACGTCGGAGGGGTGACGGGGGAGATCGGTATCCGCGGTGGCTTCGGGGGAGGCTGGGGTCTCGGTCATGCGGTCCGGCTGTGGCTGCGCTGCGCAACCTTCTACGTCAGGTTGTGGGGTTTGTAAAGAAATATTTCCTATGCCACTATGGCCCGCCCCTCGTCACGGCCCGGCGACCCCGTTATGGCCCGCCCCCCGTCACGGCCCAGCCACCCCCGTCATGGCCCGGCGCCAGTTGTTCAGACCGGAGACATTCCTGACGTACGTTCGGAGACCTTCCTGACGGTTGCGATATGC
>JARLIN010000400.1 GCA_031291715.1 Rhodopila sp.
CAAGGCCGCGTCTCGCGCCGCCGCACCGCCGACGACGTGGAAGCGATCGTTCGACACAATGCCAAACAGGGCGTGCAGAGCTTCTTCATCACCGACGACAATTTCGCGCGCAATAAGGATTGGGAGCCGATTTTCGATCGGCTGATCGCATTGCGCGAACAGGAAGCGTTCAGCATCAAGCTGACCATTCAAGTGGACACGCTGTGCCACCGCATCCCGCGCTTCATCGAGAAAGCAGGACGCGCCGGTGTGGTTCGCGTGTTCATCGGCCTGGAATCAATCAACCCGGACAGCCTGCTCGCAGCGAAAAAGAAGCAGAACCGAATCGCCGAGTATCGCGACATGTTGCTGGCCTGGAAGCGCATCCGCGCGGTGATCTGGGCCGGCTACATCATTGGCTTTCCCGCCGACACCCCAGAAACCGTGTCGCGGGACATCCGCATCATCCAGAACGAACTGCCGATCGATTTCCTGGAGTTCTTCGCCCTGACGCCGCTGCCGGGGTCGGAGGACCACCAGAAGCTGGCGTTGGCAGGTACCGCGATGGATGCGGACCTCAACAGCTACGACACGTTCCACGTCGTGACCGCTCATTCGACAATGAGCCGCGGTGAGTGGGAACACGCCTATTGGGCTGCCTGGCGCACCTACTACACGTTCGAGCATATGTGCACGTTGATGCGCCGAGCCGCTGCCACTCGGATCTCGCTTGGCAAGATGCTGACCATGCTGCTCAGCTTTTGGAGCCTGAGCCTGATCGAGCACACTCATCCGCTGGAAGGCGGCTATCTGCGCCGCAAGGTGCGCACCGAGCGGCGACCGGGATTGCCCATCGTGCCGGCATGGCGCTTTTGGCCGGGTTACACTGTCGACCTGGCGCTAAAGCATGCACGCATCGGAATGATGGCCGCCCGGCTGTTGACACTGCGCCACAAACTTAAGCGGGACCCATCCGCGCGCGAATACCGCGACCTGGCGCTGACACCGGTCGGCGACGACGACGCGTTGCAGCTACTCACGGTTACCGAGGTTGCTCGCCGTGCGGCACGCGCGAAATTGCGGCCGCTGGCAAATGTCCGTTGATTGCTGGACAAGTCCTCTCGGGTCGGACGCACAGGCGTTTCTGGCCGGATGGATCGGGAGCGGCGGCTCGTCACCAAGAACAGACATTCGCATGAAGGCACCATCTCTTTGTGTGCTTCATGACGGCCTGTCTTCCTTTGTGCTAAAACCCGGACCTATCGGCCGCACGAACCACCACTCGTCCCCGGGCAACTAAGCCGCGCCCCCGCCCAAACGCCCGCGGCTTCAACCCCGCGCTATTCTGCCCCCTCATGCGCGAACCAGCATCCTGTCGTGCGAGGCCAGCGCCCGGTGCAGCATATACAGCGGGATGGCGAACAAGGAGATCGCTGCGGCGGCCAGCAATCCACCCTCCGGACGGCCGGCGATGTCCGCGGCAACGCCGCAGAGGCCCGGTGCGAACGTGCCGCCCAGATAATACAGCGTGTAGAACAGCCCCATGCCGACGGCGCGGTGCTCGGGCCGGGCGGAAAGCGTGCCGACGGCCATGATGACGCCGGGGTGAATCGCGCCCATCACACCCACCAGCACGGACCAGGCGATCGGCCATCCGGTCAGTGCCGTGCCGGCCATGCCCACCGCCAACGACAGAGTGCCGACAAGGAACACGTTGAAGCCGCCGAATCGTGCCGCCAGGCCGCCGCCGAACAGAGTCGCAGGCACGTTGCCCCAGGTGGCCATCGTCATGACAACACCGGTAACCGCCAGCCCGTAGCCGCGGACCGACAGGCTGGTCGGCAAATAGGACGCGAAAGCCGCGAAACCTGACGTGTAGGCCATCCAGACGCTGCCGGCGATCGCCAGCAGCAGGCACTCCCGCTTGCTGGGCAGCGAGAACCGCCGCGGCACCGGCGCCACATGGGGCGGCGAACGATGGCTGAGGAGAAACAGCAGCAGGGCAAGCCCCGCCGGCACCGCGTCCGTCAGGAAGGCCGCATGCGGACCGTAAGCACCCAGCACCGGCGGCAGGACGATCTGCGCCAGGCCCATTCCGATGGGAAAGGAGCAGACGGATACGCTGATACCGATCATGAACCGCGGGCCGGTGAACCACTCGGCGATGATCTTGCCCTGCAGCACGATCATGGCGACCGCACCGACGCCGGCCGCGGTGCGTCCCAAGGCGATCCCGGCCGGTCCGTCGGCCCAGGCGCTGACACAGGCGCCGGCGGTCATCAGCGCCAGGCCCGCGCCCAAAATCAGCCGGTCGCCGAAGCGCCGGCCCAACAGGCCAAGCGGCAGCGCCACGAACACGCCCAGCAGCATGTACGCGCCGATCAGGTTGCCAAGCTGTGCGTAGGTCAGGCCAAATCGCCCGACAAGGTCGGTGGCGAGGGTCGCGACGGTCTGAAACTGGTAGCCGAAGGCGATCCGGGCGAGCGCCAGGGCCGCGAGAATGATCCAGGGGCGAAGCTGCATCCGTTTCCTCAGAAGACGGCCGGTTCTTCGCCGGCTCCTTCACGACCCTATCCAGCGTCGCCTTGGGTGACCAGCCCACGGCTAGCACCGAGGCAGGATTTACCGGTTGGTGGGCGAAGGCAGGTAGCACCGCGCCGCCGGGCCACCTATCTTGCCACGATGTCCGATACACCAGCCTTCCTCGATAGCGGCCGCCCGCCGGTACCAGACCTTGTCGTGCCGCGCGGAGTCCTGCCGTTCTTCCTGCCACACCGTCCGGTGCGCGGGCGTCTGGTCCGCCTGGGCGCGCTGACCGACGCCCTGCTGGCACGTCACCAGAATCATCCGGTCGTAACCCGGCTGGCGGGGCAGGCACTCGCCCTCGCGGCTGGCCTGTCGACGGCGCTGAAATTCCGCGGATCCTTCAGCCTGCAAGCCAAGGGCGACGGCCCCGTCTCCATGCTGCTGGCCGATTGCACCGATGCCGGCGAGCTACGCGGCTATGCGCACGCGAACCCGGCCAGGTTGGAGGCGCTGCTCGCCAGCGACCCGGCACCTTCGGCCGAGGCGATGCTAGGCAGCGGGTATCTGGCCTTCACCGTCGATCAGGGCGGCGAGCAGAACCGACATCAGGGCATCGTCGCGATCGAAGGCGGCTCCCTGGCGGAAATGGCGCTGCACTACTTCGACACCAGCGAGCAGCTCCGCTGCCAGGTGCATCTCGCCTGCGAGCAAACCCCGGCCGGCTGGCGCGCGGGTGCGCTGATCCTCGAGAAAGTCGCCGGCGCCGGCGGCATCGATCCCACGTTGAACGAGGCCGCGCAGGAGGAAAGCTGGCGCACAGCCACCACCCTGGCGGCCACGTTGACCGACCGGGAGCTGCTGGACGACGATCTGCCCGCCGATCGGCTGCTGTATCGCCTGTTTCACACCGAGGGCGTCGCCGCCGATCGCGCCCGGGCGCTGTCGTTCGGCTGCCGCTGCTCCCGCGCGCGTCTGGCGAGCATCCTGGAAGGCTTCCCGGCCGACGACCTGGACCATATGGCAGTCAATGACGATATCGTCATGACCTGCGAATTCTGCAATTATGACTTCCGGTTCCCACGCCGGGACGTTCATGGGCAGGTGTCCTCGGACCCCTCCGCGGGAAACGAGGCCTGACCACGCCAACAAGGGACGACGCGCCTTCATGCAAACCGGATACCTGACCCGCCGCTTCGCGCTGCTGCTGCCGCTTGCCCTCGCCGCCTGCGGCGGCGGCGAAGAGCCGGTTTACGAGCCGTTGCGCTACAACTACCTGCCGCCGATCCAGTTGAATGTCGCCAGCATCGAGGTCGAGCAGCGCTTCATCCCGGCCGGCGTCGCACCCGATGTCAGCGGCCTGGATCCGGTGCCGCCGATCGAAGCGTTGCGCGCCATGGCAAATGACCGGCTGCAGGCGTTCGGCACCGCCAACAAGGCGGTCTTTTCGATCCTGGATGCGTCGCTCACTCGTGTGAACGACGTGGTGATCGGGTCGATGGCGGTGTCGCTGACCATCCTGGATGACAACGGCGCCCAGCTTGGCTTCGCCGAGGCACGGGTTCAAAGCCGGCACACCGGCCAGATCGATAAGTTGCGGCCCGTGCTCTACGATATGACCAAGAGCATGATGAACGACATGAATATCGAGTTCGAATTCCAGATCCGGCACCATCTGAAGGACTGGCTGACGACCGGCGCCGCGCCCGACACACCGGTCGAACAGACGCCTTTGGAGCAACCGCCGGCAAAGTAGCCGCGGGTCAGGAGCCACATACCGGCGGCTGGGGAACCGCCGCCCCCGTTTTCATTGCGAACGCAGCGAAGCAATCCCGCTGGTCATGCGCACGATCGGAAGATTGCTTCGTCGCGTCGCGCCTCGCAATGGCATCGGGTCTGGCAACGACCGTCACAGCCAGCCTGAAATCGTTCCCGGGCTAACCGGCATCATTCGCACTGAATGGTCGATCCCCGGTTGCCGATCATGGCCAGAAGCTCCCGCCGGGTCGCGGCGTTGTCACGGAACGCCCCCAGCATCCGGCTGGTGACCATCGTCACGCCCGGCTTGTGGACGCCGCGGGTGGTCATGCACTGATGCGCGGCTTCGATCACCACGGCCACGCCACGAGGTTCCAGAACGTCCTGGATCGTGTTGGCGATCTGGGCGGTCAGCTTCTCCTGGATCTGCAGGCGCTTGGCGTAGGCGTCCACGACCCGGGCCAGCTTGCTGATGCCGACCACCCGCCGATGCGGCAGATAGGCGACGTGCACCCGCCCGATGATCGGCGCCATATGATGCTCGCAGGTGCTTTCCAGGCGGATATCGCGGAGCAGGACGATTTCGTCGTAGCCGTCGGTCTCCTCGAATGTGCGTTCCAGCACCGCGACCGGGTCGGTATCGTAGCCGACGAAGAACTCCTGATAGGCGCGCGCAACCCGGGACGGCGTATCGCGCAGTCCTTCCCGGTCCGGGTCATCGCCGGCCCAGCGCAACAGGGTGCGAATGGCGGCTTCCGCCTGTTCCCGCGTCGGACGGTCTTCCGAGGCCATACTGGCGGCACGGGGCGTGGCAGGCGTGACGATGTTCACCGCGAAGATTCCTCCGGCTTGTTCAAAAGGCGGCAGGAACAGACTGCCGCCCGGGCCGATATGGGGCCACTTCGTGACCTCGCAACCGGCGAGATGTCAGCTTAATGAACCCTACCGCTTTGGTGCGGGCTGTCCAGGCTGAAGGCCGGAATGGCGACATCGAAGTTCTCGCCCGACGACGGGACGACCATGTGGTAGGCACCGACCATGAAGCCCGATGGCGTGTCCAGCGGCGTTCCGGAGGTGTATTCGAAGCTCTCGCCCGGCTCCAGCAGCGGTTGTTCGCCGACCACCCCCGCGCCGTGCACGTGCTGCGTCCGCCCACGGGCATCGGTGATCTGCCACGTCCGGCGGAGCAATTGGATCGGCTCCGTCCCCAGGTTCTCGATCTTGACGCGATAGGCCCAGACGAAGTGGTTCTCGTCGGGTTGCGACTGGTCCGCCAGGAAGAACGACCGAACCGAAACCTGGACATCGCGTGTCGTCCGCGAATAGTCGGCGCGCGCGTTCCCCGCCGCGCGGCCTGACCGCTGCGGCTGGATCACAGGTGAGACCGAACGCTTTGTTCGGCCGGATTTAGGGTCCTCAGTCGTCATGACACGACACCTTCTTGCCTTGCCGTAAGCTGGAATCAAGGACGAAACCTCGCGGCTTGTCCAGGACGGCGGAATCAGACGCCCCGCGGGCAGCCCGTCTGGTTCGGTCGCGGGTAGATATCCGCCGCGGGAATGACACCGATTTGCTCGTAATCATCTCGTTCCCCGCGCATCGCCTCGGACGGCTTTGGACGAAACAACGAAAGATCCGCCGCCGGCCGCCCATCGAGGCGCAGCCGAGCCGGCCGACCGAAGAAATAAACCGGTCGGCGGCGCATTTCCTGATTGGCCACATCGGCACCGAGCCTCCGGCAGCGGCGACCGCGCGCGGGAAGCGACGCAGGGCGGCATAGGCCGCCACGTGCGCGGCATCCGGCATTCGGCCCGCTGCCGCAAGGGACCGGCCCGCAAACAATCGCTCCTGGTCGTTCTGGTCCCAATAAAAAGAACTGGCGAGCACGAGGCCCCGTACGGCCTTGGCGCCGCTGGCGGGGTCCGTCAACGAACAGCGGGTCAGGGCCGCCCGGCGCCTGCAGGTCAGTTCGCCGCCGATCTGGATGTCGCCGGAACGAGCCGATGCAGCGCCTGGCGCAGGTCGTCCTTCAGATCATCCGTATCCTCAAGCCCAATCGAGACGCGGATCACACCGTCGGTGATGCCGAGACGGGCGCGTTCCTGTTCACCGATGCGCATATGCGTGGTGGTCGCCGGGTGGGTCGCCAGGGACTTGGAATCCCCAAGGTTGTTTGAGACAGCGATCAACTGGAACGCGTTCATGACCTGGAATGCGCCGTCTTTCCCGCCCGCGACCTCGAACGTAACGACGGTTCCGCCGCCGCTCATTTGCCGATGTGCCAGGGCCTGCTGCGGGTGATCGGCCCGCATCGGATACCAGACCCGGGTGACGCCCGGCTGTTCCGCCAGGAAATCGGCGATCACGGCAGCGGAACGGCCGGCCGCATCGACCCGCAGTGCAAGTGTCTCGATACCTTTCAGCAGCACCCAGGCATTGAACGGCGAAAGCGCCGGTCCGGTGTTGCGGATGAAGGGCTGCAAGGTGTCGTCGATCCACTTCTTGCTGGCCAGGACAGCACCGCCCAGCACCCTGCCCTGCCCGTCCATATGTTTGGTACAGGAATACACAACGACATCCGCGCCCAGCTTGAGCGGCTGCTGCAACAGCGGGGTGGCGAAGACATTGTCCACCACGACGATGGCACCGGCCGCATGCGCAAGTTCAGCCACCGCGGGCAGATCGACCAGTTCCAGCATCGGATTCGACGGCGTCTCCAACAGCACCAGCTGGGCCGGACGCGAGAGAGCCGCGCGCCATTGATCGAGGTCGGCGCCATCAACGAATTCCGAATGGATGCCGAATTTAGGCAGCAGGGTCGAAACGATCCAATGGCACGATCCGAACAGCGCGCGCGAAGCCACCACCCGGTCACCCGCCTTCAGATGCGATAGCAGCGCGGCATTGACGGCTGCCATTCCGGTGGCTGTGGTGCGGCACGCCTCGGCACCCTCGATCAGGCACAACCGCTCTTCCAGCATAGTGAGTGTGGGATTGGCGAAGCGGGAATACTGATAGTGCTCAACGGTGCCGGCGAAGGTCGCCTCAGCCTGTTCGGCGTTGTCGTACACATAGCCTGAGGTCAGGAACAGCGCTTCCGCGGTTTCACCGTGATGGGTGCGCTGGACGCCGCCGTGGACGAGGCGAGTGGACGGACGCAGTCGGGATGGATCGAGTGTCATATATCAGGGCCCTTGCACGCGACGGCCCGACCGTGGAGCAGCTTGGGCCTTCGGAGGCCTGTCGCTGGCCTCTTTAGCGCGCTTGTTTCACCTCGCCGCAAGCCGGCCGGACAAATCACGAGGGCCAGGAATATCCCGACTGGACGCTGATAGGGCCAAATCCGGCGTTCCGTCAATGGTTTTGGACGAAACAGCCAGGTCGATCGGATTTGGAATGTCGCGGCCGGATGTCGGCCGGCGCGGTGGATCGCAGCTGACAAATCTCGCGGGGCGTGGCTGTTCGGTGCGGGCCGAACGGGCTTGGTTCAGTTTTGCATGCCGCATCGGTTTGGCGACAGCGGCGGGTTTCCGGGGGACGATGCGCCAGCCCGTGCCGTGGTAAATATTCGAATTTCAACACAAAGGAAGAAAAGCGAGTCACGAAGCACACAAAGAAGGTTCGTGGATTTGACGCTCGCTCTTTATTTTCAGTGGCCTGCTTATCCCTGACGCCCGCCGTATGATGCGACGAACTTCGGGGGGCAGGACACAAGTGGCTCCTGTTCATCGGAAAGGCGTGCGTTCACGACAATCGTCGCCAGCATGCGGTGCCAACCTGATCAGGGACCACGTCACGATTTCGAACACGGCCGCGTCTTTGCGCCCCGACCATCCAATAGCCCCCCACGGAGGCGTCAGCAGATGCGCGCCGGAGTGCGCTGATATCCTGCGGGGCACCCCAGGAAACCACAGATCTGCATCATGGATCGATCCCCGCCAATGGTTGCGATGACCCTTCTATCTGCGGGCATCTGCGTTACAATTTCCGGCTGTTGGTCCGAATCGGCCCGACATAAGGCGACGCCGAGGAATGATCGCTCCATGCGTGGGCAATCACGTTGCGTACCTTCCACGGCTACGCCGCGCCGCGCGATTCGTTTGATTTTGGGCGGCGCCTTGGCCGCACGATGGTCCTATCCGGCTATGGTCCGAAGCTGTTACCGCGCCCAGGCGCCGCGGACGGTTTCCAATGGATCGGTCATGATCGCCCTTCCCGACAACACGAGCGGGATTGGCAGTTGATGGATAGCAATTTTAACCGATGGGTGAGCGACCGAATTGCGTTGCCGGTCCGAACCCCCTAAAAGGGCGCCCAACGCGGGTGTAGTTCAATGGTAGAACGGCAGCTTCCCAAGCTGCACACGAGGGTTCGATTCCCTTCACCCGCTCCAGCCGCCCCGCACTTATCGCTCCGCCGGTGTGTCGGACGAAGTTGTGTCGCCGGTGGTCGAGCCCTCCGTCGTCGTATAAAGCGGCGTCTCCATTCCCGAATCGGCTGACGTCGAAGGCCGCTTCCTTGGGAATGTGAAGTCGGACAATCCCTTGTCGTCGGACGATCCCTTGAAGAAATCGGGCTGCGGCGGCGTCCGTGTCTCGGGCGCCATCGTGCGCTGCTGAGGCAGGTCGGCGCCCGGCATCCCGAACGTCGGCAGACCGTAGTTCTTGTCCAACGTCGATGGCTGGGTGGTGTAGAGCGGCGTGCTGTATTGCTCGCTCTGCGCCAGGGCATGGCCCACCGCCATCACACCCAGCGCGGCGATCCCTATGAAAATGATAATCCGTGCGGCGCTCATGTTGCGTCTCCCGGCCGATGCGAAGGCATGACCTGACCCGAACTGACCGACGGAAGGCAAATCGCTCCTGCGTGAGAGCGTCAGCAGTCCAGCGCTTCCCGGCAAGTCTCGGCCAAATGGGACGCCAGGGCGCGGTAATCGGCGGAACGCGGGGCATTGGGGCGCCATGCCAGACCCAGCGTACGCCAGGCGCCGGCACCCGCCAGTGGGCGTAGCACCAGACCGGTGCCCTCGGTGATTCCAGCGGCGACCGCGAGCTGCGGCAGCAGGGTAATACCCAGCCCGCTGGCGACCATCTGGACCAGGGTGTGCAGGCTGGTCGCGGCGAAACCATCATGATCACCACGCTCCCCGGCGAGCAGGCCGCATACGGCCAAAGCCTGGTCACGCAAGCAGTGTCCGTCCTCCAGCAGCAACAGCTGCTCCGTCGCCAAGGCGGTAACCGAGATCTGCTCCTCGCCCGCCAGGCGATGATCGGGTGGCAGGGCGATCAGGAACCGGTCTCGGGCCACGGGCACGGCTTCCGCGCCGCCGCAATCGCAGGGCAAAGCCAGCAGCAACAGATCGAGCCGGTTCGCGTTGAGGCGATCGACCAGATTCGCCGTGGTGTCTTCGCGCAGATAAAGCCGCAGGCGTGGAAAGGCCTCCCGTAATGCCGGCATCAGCCTGGGCAGAAGGAACGGACCGATTGTCGGGATGACACCCAGGCGCAGCGGGCCCGCCATCGGCTCCCGCGCCGCCACGGCCGCTTCGGCCACGGCTTCCAGCGATGTCAGCGCCGTCCGGGCGCGGCCCACCAGTTCCAGGCCGAGCGGGGTGAAGACCACGTGCCGGCCGGCGGCCCGGTCCAGGATTTGACAGTCCAACTGGCGCTCCAGCGCCAGCAGCCCGGCGGAGAGAGTGGATTGGGTGACCGCGCAGGATCGTGCCGCGCGCCCGAAATGCCGGCTTTCGGCCAGCGCGACCAGGTAGCGAAGCTGTTGCGGGCTGGGAAGCAGCGTCATCGTTTGACTCGATCAAATTATATAATTTCATTCATTGGCACGAAAATCGTCACTGTGCCATATGTGCACCGCACCATTTGGAGACACTCTATGCTGACTGTTGGCGACACATTTCCCGCTTTCGCGCTGAAGGCGGTCAAAGGCGGCCCCGCGGGGCTGAAACTGGACACCGCGTTCACCGAAATTACCTCCGACACCGACGCCGGGAAGTGGAAGCTCGTATTCTTCTGGCCGAAGGATTTCACCTTCGTCTGCCCGACTGAAATCGTCGCCTTCGACAAGATGGCCGGCGACTTCGCCGACCGCGATACCGTGGTTTACGGCGTCTCGGTGGACGGTGAGTTTGTGCACCTGAACTGGCGCCTGCATCACGATGACCTGCGGTCGCTGTCAATCCCGATGCTGGCCGACGCGAAGCGGGAGCTGGCGACGGCGACGGGCGTGCTCGACAAGAATGAGGGTGTCGCGCTGCGGGCGACGTTCCTGGTCGATCCCGATGGAATCATCCGCTACGCCGCGGTGAACGACCTGTCGGTTGGGCGCAATCCGGCGGAAGTGCTGCGGGTGCTTGACGCCTTGCAGACCGATGAGCTGTGCCCCTGCAACTGGAACAAGGGCGAGCAGGTCCTGCGGCCAGCCGCCTAACCGGAACTTGTGGGATGGCGGCTCTCGGCTTTCGCCGGGAGCCGCCATCCACGCCTTCGCCACGAACGGCACCACAAGTCGTGGATGACTGGCCGGACCGCAGATGGAGAAACAGATATGTCCCTGGAAAACCTGAAGACCGCCCTTCCTGACTACGCGAAGGACATCCGCTTGAACCTCGGTTCGCTGGCCACCGAACCAGCTCTGTCGGACGAGCAGCGATCGGGAACCTTCGTCGCCTCCGCCATCGCATCTCGGAATCCCGTGGTGACCGAAGCGATCATCGCGGAATTCGGGCCGCATCTGTCACCCGAGGCGCTGACCGCGGCCAAGGCGGCGGCCGCGATCATGGCGATGAACAATGTTTATTATCGCTTCACCCATCTGGTGGGCGGCGATTACCCCAACATGCCCGCGAAATTGCGGATGAACGTGATGGCCAGGCCGGGCGTGGACAAGGCGACGTTCGAACTGTGGTCGCTGGCCGTCTCGGCCATCAACGGCTGCGGCATGTGCATGGAAAGCCACGAACGCGCGGTCCGACAGCACGGCCTGACTGCGGAGCAGGTTCAGGCGGCGGTTCGCATCGCCGCGGTGGTGCATGCCGTCGCCGCGACCCTGGACGCAGAGCCCAGCACGTTCCAGCGGATGGCTGCCTGACGGCAACAGCGTCGTTTATCCTCGTGTGTCGTGACCGGGCTCGTCCTCTTGTGCCATGACCGAGCTCGGTTCCTGGAGCCGCTAACTCCGGGGCATGAGGCACCCAGCCTTGTGTTTGTGTCGTGGCCGGCCTTCGTCGCGTTGGCACCAGGATAAGCGGCGAGCGGAGAATGGTTGGGCCGGACCGACTCCTCCCTATCGTCATGGCCGGGCTTGTCCCGGCCATCCACGACTTCGGCTGGCGCTGACCGACACTGGGAGACCGGCATGCGTGGCGGTTGGGTCTACATC
>JARLIN010000401.1 GCA_031291715.1 Rhodopila sp.
CGTCGCAAGCTCGGCACCCATGTCCAGCAAAAGGGCAGTTTGAACGCCCCCGACCGGCTGCGCTTCGACGTCAGCCAGCCGCGCCCGATCACGGCGGACGAGCTGCATTGGGTCGAAGCCGAGGTGAACGCCCGCATCCGCGAGAACTCCGAGGTCACCACCCGCCTGATGACGCCCGATGCCGCGGTGGAACTCGGGGCAATGGCGCTGTTCGGTGAAAAATACGGCGACGAAGTCCGCGTGGTCGCGATGGGCGAACCGGACGGCAACAAGCTGGCCTGGTCGATCGAATTGTGCGGCGGCACCCATGTCCGCCGCACCGGCGATATCGGCTATTTCCGCATCGTTGGTGAAACCGCCGTCGCCGCTGGTGTGCGCCGGATCGAGGCGGTCACCGGCGCCTCGGCGGAAGCTCTGATCGCCGAAACCCAGGCACGGCTGAACGATGCCGCCGGGGCGCTGCGAGCTGCGCCGTCCGAAGTGGCGGACCGGATCGCCGCATTGCTGGAAGACCGGAAGAAGCTGCAAAGCCAGGTAGCGGAGTTACAGAAGAAGCTGGCCACCGGCGGTGGCGCGGCGGCAGCCGAGGACGTCGGCGGGATCATGCTGTCCGCCCGGAACCTGGGCGAAGTGCCGGCGAAGGACCTGAAGGGTCTGGCCGATGCGATCGGCAAGCAGCAGGGCTCGGGCGTGGTGGCGCTGGTGTCCACGGCGGAAGGCAAGGCCAGCATCGTCGTCGCGGTGTCACCGGACCTGACGGGCCGGATCAGCGCGGTCGATCTGGTGCGCGCGGCGTCAGCGGCGGTCGGCGGCAAGGGCGGCGGCGGGCGACCCGATCTGGCTCAGGCCGGCGGGCCGGATGGCGAGCACGCAGATGAGGCGCTGGCGGCGGTTCGGGCGGCGCTACAGGAGAAAACCTAACGGAAGCAGCCGAGGCCAACGATCCGCGGCGGGTGGCAAGCGGACGTTCGCAGATGGATGGTGCAGGTTTTACCGTCGGGTTCGCAACGGGAGCAACGCCATGGCGACCGAGTCCGGCCGGGAGAAAGGCACCTGCGTTTCACGGGTCATAAAGGCACCGCGTCGAACCATATATCAGGCATTCCTGGACCCGAAGGCTCTGGTTTCGTGGCTTCCGCCGGAGGGCATGAAAGGCCACGTCTACGCGTTCGACGCACGAGAGGGCGGGGCCTATCGAATGTCCCTCACATATGTCGAACCAGACCATTCAGCGCGCGGCAAGACATCGGAGCACGCTGACGTCGTCCGAGGACGATTCATGGAGTTGATCCCGGATCAGCGGATCGTGCAGCAGATCGAATTCGAGTCGAAGGATCCTGCATTCGCTGGCGCGATGACGATTACGTGGACCCTGGCAGATGTCCCGGGAGGCACCGAAGTCACCGTCCTGTGCGAGAACGAACCCGAAGGAATACGGCCGGACGATCACGAGACGGGTTTGAGGTCGACACTCGAGAATCTCGCTGTTTTCACCGAGTGACGGGCTGCCGGCGCCATGTTGCCGTGCACACGCGAGCGACAGGCAAGAGGTGAGATGGATCGCCCGCAGCTGCCCGGCTGAGGCCCTTATCCGCTTGACCATTCCTCGGCGGGCGGTTCCGTGCGCCATGGATGATATGAGGAATGGCCTCCTCCTCAAGCTGCAACCGCCTTGCCTGCAAACTGGTCCGTAATGGCCTGGATCGCCGCGCGGATGCGTGCGGCGCCATAGACGTCGGGATGCACGGCGAGCCAGATATCGACCGGATCACGCCGCTCGGGCAGCACCCTTACGAGGCTCGTACGCGCGTCGGCGATGAAGCTCGACAAAATGCCGATGCCGAAGCCCTTCTCGATCGCGGATAGAAGCAGGAGCTGTGATGTCACCTCGACTGCAACGCGCCCATGGATGATCGGCTCGCCGCAAAGGTCCTGCCAGTGGCGGGGAATGGAGGCACGAGAGAACATCACGAGGTCATGCCCGGCGAAAGCGCTGCCGACCACCGGGAGACCACGCGCCGCTACATAACGCACCGAAGCATACAGGCCCATCTCTACCGTGGTCAGTTTGCGGATAATGAGATCGCCTGAAGTTGGTTTGCTTCCGCGGATCGCGAGATCAGCCTCGCCGCGAGCCAGGTCGGTGATCTGGACCGAGGTCGACAGCACGATCTCGATCTGCGGATGGCGGTCGCGGAGATGTTTCAGCGCCGGCAGGACGAAGCCGTCTGCCAGGGTGTCGGTGGTCGCAATGCGTATCGGGCCGGTCAGCGCGGCATCGACGCCAGCCGCCTTGCGGCCGATCGCCGAGGCGGCTGCCTCCATTGCTTCGGCATCGTTCAGCACAGTTTCGGCGGCTGAGGTCAGCTCGTAGCCCTGCGGTGTGCGGCGGAAAAGCGTCGCGCCGAGTTCAGCCTCGAAGGCCGCGATCCGCCTGCCAACCGTAGCCTGATCGACGCCAAGACTGGCGGCCGCACTCCGCAGACTGCCGATCCGTGCCACGGCGAGGAAGTAGCGAGCATTATCCCAATTCAAGACACTAGCTCTTTATTTTCAGTGGCCTGCTTATCCCCGAAGCTCGCCGCATGATGGGGCGAACTTCGGGGGCAGGACACTAGCTGCAAATCTGCAGCGGATCGATGAGAAATTGCTGCATTATTGCTGGGCAGGGGGCGGCCTAACTCTGGATCGAAACAAATCCAGTAAGGCGCCATGTCCGACACCCCCCTGCTTATCGAAGTCACCCCTCCCCGTCCTCGCTCCACGGATGCCCTAACCACCCTCATGGTGCTGGCAGCCGGAATGTTCATGGCGATCCTCGACACCAACATCGTCAACGTCGCCATGCCGGCGATCCGGGATAGCTTCCACGCCAGCCTGTCTGGCCTCACTTGGATTGTCGATGTCTATAGCCTGGGCTTCGCCGGGTTGATGCTGACGGCGGGCTTTCTGTCGGATCGCTTCGGAGCTGATTGTATCTTCCTGATCGGATTGGCCCTGTTCATCGCAGCATCGACGCTCTGCGGGCTGGCAAACTCCACGGCAAGCCTGATCCTGTTCCGACTGCTCCAAGGGCTTGGCGCGGCCTTATTCATGCCGAGTTCACTGGCTCTGCTGCGGCACGCATACCCTGACGCTGCCGCGCGCGGCCGGGCAGTGGGAGTCTTCGGCGGCCTGGTTTCGGTGGCCGCCGCCGCCGGGCCGGTGGTGGGCGGCGTCATTCTGGGGCCGCTCGGTTGGCGCGGAGCATTCCTCGTCAACACGCCGATTGGACTCGCGGCGCTCCTGGTTGGACGGCGCGTGCTCCGCCCGGTGGAGCCACAACCCGCGCGAACCTTCGACTGGCTGGGGCAGGTTCTTGGCGTTATCGCTTTGGTTGCGCTCAGCTACGCCCTAATCGAGGCTCCGATGATGGGATGGTTCTCGGGACCAATCCTGGCGGCCCTGCTGGGCGCCGCCGCGACGGGTGCGGGCTTCATCCTCGTAGAGAACAGCAATGCCGCACCGATGGTCCCGCTACGCTTGTTCCGTGATCCCTCTTTCAGCGCGGCCAATGGCGTAGGCTTCGTAATCGGTCTGGGTTATTTCGGGGTGCTGTTCATCCTCAGCCTCTATCTCCAGCATGGTCTTGGCCTTTCGCCTCTGATGACAGGGCTCAGCATGCTGCCGCTCGCTGCCCTTCTTATGCTGGGCAATGCCGCTGCCGGACGGCTGGTCGCCTATTGGGGTGCGAAGCGGCAGATGGTCGCTGGCATGCTGTTGGGAGCTGTTGGGTTCCTGCTGCTGGCTGTCGCCGTATCGTGGCAGAGCTTCGTTGGCGCGCTTGCGGCCATGATTCCGCTTGCCGGTGGCAGCGCATTGGCCATTGCCCCAATGACGGCGGCAGTTCTGGAAAGCGCGCCGCCGGCTCTGGCGGGCACGGCGTCGGCCGTGCTGAATACCTTGCGGCAACTCGGTGCACTGTTGGGCATCGCCTGCGCCAGCCTCGTGATCGCCGCGACCCCTGATATCGGCACAGCGATGGTGCTGGGTCTTGCCCTCGCCGCACTCAGCTACGTGTTTGCTGCACTCGGCGCTGCCTGTATCCGCTCACCCCAATCCCAACAAGACTCGCAGGCCCACTGAAGGTCCGCTCCGGGTCGAGGCTGTGTTCCACGGCGCAAGTGCGACGTAGTGTTTTCACACAGCCTCGGTCGGAGACAGATTTATATCCAGCATGGCACCAGCGCTACTGGCCGGTCCCAAGGGGCGGATTTCATTCACAAGAGACCCGCCACCCAGGCCGCGCGGCCATTACGCCAGCATCGATCCCGTATCCATAAACCGCTGGTGCCAGGAAAGCGCTTCCCCGGGCAGCGAGGGCGCGTGCTGGCCGTAGGAATGCTCCTTGGCGCGCCGGAAATAATCGGCCAGCGCGGGCCGGTAGTCGGGATGGGCGCAGTTCTCCATGATCACCTTGGCGCGCTGCTTGGGCGAAAGGCCGCGCAGATCGGCCAGACCTTGCTCGGTCACGATCACCTGCACG
>JARLIN010000402.1 GCA_031291715.1 Rhodopila sp.
GATTGAATAACCACTTACCGAGGAGCAACTTGTGCCCGGATCAGGTCCGGGCATGACCTGAAGGGAACCGGCGGAGAGTCGGGTCAACGTGACCTGGTATAATTTGGCGGAAATGGTCAACTTTCCCGTTGCGTTCTCATGCAACTTGCGGTAGAGGAATAGAACATATTAAGAACCCACGTTAAGGGATCTCATGTCCTCTCCCGAAGCCATTGCGGACACGGCCGACTGCCTTTTTTCCACCATCCTCGGCTTCATGCTGCCGTTCTACCTGGCCGGCGCGCGCGGCAACCCGAAGGTCGCGCGCGACGCTATCCTGGAACTGATCGACGCCTATGACGCCGCCACGCCGGCAGAACTCGACCTTGTCGGGCGTCTGATCGGCTTCAGCGCGGCGTCGATGGACAATCTGCGGTTGTCGATGCGACCCGACCTGTCCGACACCAAGGTTCTCCAATATCGCAGCAATGCCGTCGCCCTCGGCCGGCTGGCGGAGCAGTGCCGCAAGGTGCTGGACGCGATACAGACCAAACGGGAAAAAGAGGAACGCAAGGCTGCGTCCATGCCGCGTCCCGCGCCGGCCCCAGTCGCCCCGCCAAGACAACCAACGCCGCCGCATGCGAAGCCGCCCGCCCAGCTGAAGGCCGAGACGCACCATGTTTCAACGGTCGAAGGCGACCCCGAATTCGTCATCGATATCGAGGCGATGAAGCACAACGCCCACGCGATGCTGGCCGACCTGCAGGCTCGGGCGAAAGAGATGGGGGCAGAGGCACCCGAGGCATCGATCGCGCATGCGGCGATGGCATCTCTCAACGGCATGGCGGGCGAAACCCGTGCGAATACTTCGCGTCCATCGGGTTGACGCGCCGCCTTGCGTCCTGACGCCCGTCATGGCGGATGTCGTCCGCCCTCGTTTCTAGCCCGGGATTCGCACCATCATCGACGAAATCCCATGCACGAAGCTGGAGAAAACCCGTTTCGGCTCCTCCATGAGCTCGATGAACGGGAAGCGCTTCATGATCTCTTCCCACAGGATCGTCAGTTGCAGTTCCGCCAGGCGGTTGCCGACACAACGATGAATACCGAACCCGAATGACAAATGCTGGCGGGGACGCGCGCGGTCGATGATGAAACGATCCGGATTCTCGATCGCTTCAGGGTCGCGGTTGCCGGAGATATACCACATCGCCAGCTTCTCGCCCGCGCGGATCGTCTTGCCGCCCAATTCATGATCCTCCAGCGCGGTACGCCGCATATACGCGAGCGGCGTCTGCCAGCGAATGATCTCCGGCACCATGTTCGGGATCAGGCCAGGATTTTCCCGCAGTTTGCGATATTCATCCGGATGCTTGTTCAGCGCCCATAACCCGCCGCTGATCGAGTTGCGCGTCGTATCGTTGCCGCCGACGATCAGCAGCACGCAATTCCCCATGAACTCCATCGGGTCCATGGTCCGCGTGGCCTCGCCATGCGCGAGCATCGAAATCAGGTCGGGCGCCGGCGCGGCATTCACCCGCTCATTCCACAGCGTCATCATCGCCGCGGCCATCTTTTTCAGCTCGTTGAACCGCTCTTCCTCGGTTTTCACCAGCGCATCGGGATCCTTGAAATTGGTGGTCGCGATATTCGACCAATGGGTCAGGTCCCGCCGCCGCTCAAACGGGTAATCGAACAAGGTCGCGAGCATCTGCGTCGTCAGTTCGATCGACACGTGCTCGACCCAGTCGAAGGTTTCGTTGCGCGGCAAACCGTCGAGGATCCTGATCACCCGTTCCCGGATCGTGCCCTCCATCTTCGCAAGATTGTCAGGCGCCACGATCGGCGCCACCACCAGTCGCTGCGCATCGTGCTTCGGCGGGTCCATGGCGATGAACATCGCCAGCCTGAATTGCGTTTGCTGATCCAGAAGGGTGATCCCGGACGCCGAGGAGAAGACCCTGGGATTGGTCTCCACCTTCATGATGTCCTTGTATTTGGTCACCGACCAGTACGGTCCGAACTGGCTGTCCGCGGTGAAATGTACCGGATCGTCCCGCCGCAGCCGGGCGAACCAGTCGGGCCAGACATCGTCCTGGAAGATCCGCGCGTCCGCGACATCGATCTGATCGAGCGGAATGGTCCAGGGATCGCCCAATGGTTCGGAACTGACCGGCACGTTCATCATAGCCTCCCATGACCGGAGCGGTGCACAGTAAAGGGGCGCTCCTTGCAGTGCAAATCAGCACTTCGGGGCCACCGGACGGTGGACAGGTGCCGCACATGGCGTCACGCTTCGACGCTGCACAGCGAAGCGGTCCCCATCATGCTCCCTTCCTCCACCCTAACCGAAGCCGAGTCCCTGCTGGCAGCCTGCCGGGCGAAAGGGGTGATGCTGGCAACGGCGGAAAGCTGCACCGGCGGGTTGATCGCCGCCGCCTTGACCGCCATCGCCGGATCGTCCGACGTCGTGGACCGGGGCTTCGTCACCTACTCCAACGACGCCAAGAACCAGATGATCGGTGTGCCGATGGAATTGATCGAAGCCCGCGGCGCCGTCAGCGAGGAAGTCGCCCGCGCGATGGCCGAGGGCGCCCTCACCCGCTCCCACGCCGCCATCGCCGTGTCCGTCACCGGCGTGGCCGGCCCCAGCGGCGGCAGTGCCGAGAAACCCGTCGGCCTGGTCTGCTTCGGTCTCGCCCGCACCGGCAAACCGGTGTTGTCCGAGCGGCACGTCTTTCCGGGCGACCGCGGCGAAATCCGTGCCGCCACCGTCGCCCATGCCCTCAAGATGATCCGGGCCGCCTTATGATCCCGGCCGCTCTGCTGGCGGTCGATCCGCTGACAGCAGGCGGCGCCGTTCTCGCCACCGCGACCACCGACGCGGTCTATGTGATGTTCTCGTCGGCCGTCGCGGCACGGAAGCGGCTGCCCGCCGCGACCTGGAGCAGCGTGTGGTACCTGCTCTCCTCGATCGCGGTCATCAGCTACGCGCATAACTGGGTCTATGTCGGGTTCGCCGCCGCCGGTTCGTGGATCGGCGCCTTTGCCTCCATGACATTCCTGCAGACCAGGCCATAGCGGGATGGATCACCCATCCCCATCTCCCACCGCAAGGAGGTTCGGCAAATGAAAGCAACCCTTAACGGCCGCGTGATCGCTGAAAGCGACGACATCGTCGAAACCGGCGGCTACGCCTATTTTCCGCCGACGGCGACCCACCTGGAATGGCTGGAGAAAGCCCCGAAGACGGACTCCGACCGTGCCTGCCCGCACGGCGTGCAGTTCTACAATGTGGTGCTCGACGGCAAGCGGCACGAACGGGCCGCCTGGTCTTACGAAAGCCCCCAGCCGAAAATGCAGGCGGTCGGCGGCCGGTTCGGTTTCTGGGAGGATGTCCAGGTCGGTTAACGCAAGCCGGGGGATGATCTCGCCCTGTCACCCTGAACGATATCTGGCCGGTCTCACCGGCGGCCATCCCCCGCGACGCGGGTATTAGCCGCTGGCGGACTTGCGCTTGCGGGTCGCCGCCGCCTTCTTCGCCGAGGCCGAACGAGCCGTGGCTGGCCGGGAGGCGGCGGCCTGCCCGCCCAATTTGCCGCCCTTGCGGGACGGAGCATGGTTCTCGGGCTTTCCTCGCCCACTGCCGCTCTTTTTTCCGCCGCCGGTTTCCTTGTTCACCGTGGCCCAGGCCCGGCGCTCGGCTTCGCCTTCCGAGACGCCGCGATGCTCATAACTCTCCTCGATGTGCTCTGCTTGTCGCTTCTGCTTACCTGTATAGCTGGACTTGTCGCCGCGCGGCATGGCCGTCCTCCTTCAAGAAAACCAGTTGCCTGGAACGGAGAACACCGCCAGGCATGCGTGGTTCCGGTCGCATCGGCGGGCGCGGACAGCACGGCAATGCTTACCCCCGTGACACCAGCTCCGAACGGCCTGGCGCCGCCAATCCGATTGACTCCTCGACTTCCCCTCGTCATAAGCCGCCAATCCGGGTCATTCTGCTGCCCGGTCCCCGCCTGACGCGGGGGCTACGCCGCTCCGCGAGGGTTCGCGCAGCGGCGCTTAACCGTTTGGAGTATCGCCGCCCGTGTTCGAAGCACTTTCGGACAAGCTGTCAGGGGTTTTCGACCGGCTCCGCACCCGCGGATCGCTGAACGAGGCCGACGTCACCGAAGCGCTGCGGGAAGTCCGCCTGGCGCTGCTGGACGCCGACGTGGCCCTGACCGTGGTACGCGACTTTATCGCCAAGGTCCGCGAACGGGCAGTCGGCGCCGAGGTGCTGTCCTCGGTCACTCCCGGCCAGCAGGTCGTCAAGATCGTCAACGACGTCCTCATCGAGGCGCTCGGCGGCGAAGGCGTGGTGCCGATCAACCTGAATGCCGCCGCCCCGGTGCCGATCCTGATGGTCGGCCTGCAAGGCTCCGGCAAGACCACGACATCCGGAAAAATCGCCCGCCGGCTGAAGGATCGCCTCAAGCGCAAGGTGTTGCTGGCCAGCCTGGATACGCAGCGCCCGGCCGCGCAGTTGCAGCTGGCACAGTTGGCCGATCAGGCCGGCGTTCCCAGCTTGCCGATCGTCCCCGGCCAGACCCCGGTCCAGATCGCCAACCGCGCGATGGACGTGGCCCGCCGCGAAGGCTTCGACGTCGTCATCCTCGACACCGCCGGCCGCCTGTCGATCGACCAGGAGCTGATGGACGAGGTCCGCCAGGTCCGCGCCGCGACCAACCCGGCGGAAACGCTCCTGGTCGTCGATGCGATGACCGGCCAGGACGCAGTGAACACCGCCAAGGCGTTCAACGACGCGCTGTCCATCACCGGCATCGTCCTCACCCGCATGGATGGCGACGCGCGTGGCGGCGCCGCCCTGTCGATGCGCGCCATTACCGGCGCCCCGATCAAACTGATCGGTGTCGGCGAAAAGCAGGACGCGCTGGAGGATTTCCACCCCGAACGCGTCGCCGGCCGCATCCTCGGCATGGGCGACATCGTCGGCCTGGTGGAGCGCGCCTCCGAGACCATCGACCAGGCGGAGGCTGAAAAGCTCGCCGCCAAGATGATGAAGGGGAAGTTCGACCTGGAGGATTACGCCAGTCAGCTTCGCCAGATCAGCAAGATGGGCAGCCTGTCCGGCATCCTTGGGATGCTGCCCGGGGTCGGCAAGATCAAGCAGCAGCTTGAGGGCGCCGATCTGGATACGAAGATCCTGAAGCGTCAGGCGGCGATCATCTCGTCCATGACGATCAAGGAACGGCGCACGCCGGACATCATCAAGGCCAACCGCAAGAAGCGCATCGCCGCCGGGTCCGGGACATCTGTCCAGGAGGTCAACCGGCTGCTGAAGCAGTTCGACGACATGTCCACGATGATGAAGAAGATGAACAAACTGGGGCAGAAGGGCCTGATGCGTCATGGCCTGGGTGCTCTGATGCCGAAAGGCATGTCCCAAAACCGCCGACCTTTTTGAATTTACCAGGAGACTTAGTTACATGGGCCTGAAAATCCGCCTCGCCCGCGCCGGCGCCAAGAAGCGCCCCTACTACCACATCGTGATCGCCGACAGCCGCAGCCCGCGCGATGGCCGTTTCATCGAGCGC
>JARLIN010000403.1 GCA_031291715.1 Rhodopila sp.
ACTTGATGACCGAACTAGCGCCAACGCCGAAGCGCCGAGCCGCCCGATGGCATGAAAGCCCCTCCTGCATGACCGCGTTCACCGCACGCTCACGCAAATCCGTCGAATACGCCCTCGGCATCCATACTGGCCTCCTATCCAGCCAGCGCTTTCAACCGGTTCTCGCACCGATTCAGAATCCCCCCACGATTCAACGTTTTGTCATCCCGCTCCAGCACATTCATTGGGAAGCCCTTGGTCGCCACCTGCATGGTCGCCGACAGGCCGCCATTGCCTACATCGACGTCACCTGATGCAACCGCCTGCATTCTCTGCACCAGATTCGGGAATGTGACGATCTCGGCGTCCACCCCCGCTTCCTTCAGGTATTTCGGCATCAGGAAGGCGGCATTGGTCGTGGTGGTGAAGGCAGACCCGATCTTCACCTTGCTCACACCCTGCCCTAGCGAAGCTCTGGGCACGATGGCCGGCGCGGCGAGCGTGGCGGCGAGAAAGGTTCGGCGAAACAGCATCCGATGGCTCCTGGAAAGCGAACCATGACGGTTACGCAAGATCGGTGCCAGCCTCGGCGTCCACCCCCGATCGCCCCCCGTTCCAACGGGCATGGGCCGGCCGCACGCAGCGCGGCTTCGGCCGGATCAGGACTGGCGGTTCGTTGCCCTGCCGTGATCGAAGGGCGTGTTATCCCAACACGCGTTGGCGCCGACTCTCAATCTTTGTCATGGCCCGGCGACAGTCCGGGCCATCTGCCGCGGCACGGTGCTGGATCGGATAGCCCGGACAGTCGCCGGGCCATGACGGAGTGGGCCAGCCTCAGTCCCAGGCAAGACCATCCGCCTGAACCGGCGTCGAAAAATCACGCAATCACCGCAGCGCGGACAGTGCCCCCACGGCCCGGTCCAAGCCGGGATGCGCCAGCAGGAACGCCTGCACGCTCGCCTCGGCCGCCTTGAACTCCGACCCGTTCAGCGCGTCCCAGTCCACGACCGGTGTCACCGTCACCACCATCGGCGTATGAGTCGCCCCAAACAGGCTGTCCATCGCCATCCTGGCCCGCATCGCCAGCCCCGGACGCACCGGCCTGCCATCGATCCAGATCGACACGGCATTCAAATACGCGGGGTCGTTGGAACGCATGATCCGCCACGCGCTGGGGGCTCCGTCCCTGGTTTCCAGCCAGTCCTCGGACAGCCCCTCAGTCGCGGCTCTCGATACCAGCCGCCGCCGCTCGGCCATCACCGGCGCGGCAGTGACCCGCGGCGAAAACGCCTCCCAGCCCATATCCATCGCCACGCCGTCGCAGACGACACGCTGCGTCCTGACGCGTGATGCCCCGGAACCGGGCCTCACGATGCAGCCCGGTCCCACGTCGATGACGCTCGCAACCGGGACCGGCGTCAGCGTCCCCATCGACAGCGCCGCCGAAACCGCTGGACTGATGGCCGCCACGACGACGACACCAAACGCGACTGCCACCACCCTGCGCATCGAGAACGGTGACGCCGGTTCGGCATCCGATGCCGAGCCGGAACGCGTCGAAATCTCGTCCTGCCGGAACGGCAAACCCAGCGCGATCAGAATCAGGATGACAGCCGAAAAGAACACCCAGCCATAGATCACGTGGTCCGCCGCCGCGGCCTGGGCACTGTTCAGCAAGTATCCCAGATAGACGATGCCAAGGGCACGGAACCCGTTGGCGATGATCGGCACGATAATCGAGACAAGAATGAACAGCCCGCGCCGCACCGGGCTGCGATACATCATCAGCGCGTACAGGCAGCCGAACGCGATCGAGGCGATCAGGAAACGCAGCCCGGCACAGGCCTCGGCCACGAAGAACGTGCCTTGCGGAATCTCGATGATGTAGCCGTCGATATACGCGGGAACACCTAGTGTATCCAACCCGTGCCGGACGAACCATGTGGTGATGTCTTGCAGCTTCGGCGTGAGAAACTCGCCGAACGGCACAAGGAAATACAGATACAGCAGCGGCCCCGCCATGGCCCACCACAGGCGCTTGCCCAGGACCGCCAGGAACAGCAACTCGACGAAGGTGATGGCGATAAGCTGCCGTCCCTCCATGATGCCCAGCCGTTCCGACACCAGCCAGGCGAACGCCAGCGGCGGCCCCAGAAGCACGACCGCCGGCATCGGCCGGGCCTGGATGCCGACAAGATCGAAACGGCGGTCCCACAAAAGGTAGAGTGCGATCGGGATGATCAGGAAACAATGGTTGTATGCGGTGGATGCGTCCCAGGTCTGGACCGCCGCCACGACCTCCTTGTTGAACAATGCCCCTAGCAGCAGCAGGCCCAGTCCAAGCGGCAGCACCAGACGGCGCCATTGCACCGAAGTGACGGACGCAGAAGCCTTGGCCAGGACAGGCGCGTTCATTGGCAGCAGCTTTCAGTTAGGGCGCGAAGACCGGCGCATGATCGTGTCAATCTGATACGATCATCCGCCGGGAGGCGCCAAAGGGAGGGTCGGACCATCTTCACACGGGTCCATTCAAACGGGACGAGCGCGCAGGCCGCAGAACATCGTCGAACCCTCGCAGCGTGGCATCCCAGTCATAGTCACGCAGAATGCGCGCACGCGCCGCGGTGCCGATCGCATCGCCTTCCGTCGTTGTGGCCAGGCGATCGCAGGCGGCGGCGAAGGTCTCGGTGGTATCGGCCAGGATCACCTCGGTGCCCGGTTCGGCCGCGATCCCTTCCAGCGCACCCGATGTCAGCACCACCGGCCGGGCCATCGCCATCGCCTCCAGCACCTTGTTCTGGATGCCGCGAGCGATCCGCATCGGGGCGACGCTGGCGGTGGCATGCGCGACGTAGGGCCGCACGTCCGGCACACGCCCGGTAACGAAAACGCCGTCGAGCCGCGCCAGCTTCAGCACGTCCTGGGTCGGGTTGCTGCCGACGATATGGAACCGGGCGGCCGGCAGGGTACGCCGGATCAGCGGCATGATCTCGGTGGCGAACCACACCACGGCATCGGCGTTGGGCGGGTAGTCCATCGTGCCGGTGAAAACGTAGTTCGGCCGCGTCGTGTCATAGACCGGAGCGTGATCGAGGGCCGGGTCGAAATAGCGGTGATCGACGCCATTGCTCACGCCGCGGATGCGCGAGGCGTATGCCGGATTCTGGCTGGCGAACAACGCCGCCTCTGCGTCCGAAACGAAGACGGACAGGTCGCATTCGCGCGCGATCCGCTGTTCCAGCGCGGCGATCTTTTGCCATTCCCGGCGATAGACGAAGCGCATCGGCCCTTTCGTCGTTGCCGCGAAGGCCCGCCATTTCTCGGAATCGACATCCGCCAGATCGACCACCCGCGTCCCGGTGTTCGGCAGGTCGAGGACATAGGGTGCCATGTTGGATGAATAGACGAATGTCACGGCGGGACGGATCCGCTCGACCACGTCGCGCACCCAGTCCGCCAGGCCGCTGTCGCGAAAAAACGTTACGCTCAGTGCTTCCCCGGTGAACAGCCCGCGGAGACAGGTCAGGCGGGCAACCCGCCGGTCGATCGGTGCCGCGTGGATGTCGCGGCACATTGCGCGAAGCGTGTCGACATGCCGCATGTCGTCAGGATCGTCGACGAGGCAGCCGAGATGCACGTCGAACCATTGGGCCAGGTATTTCAGGTCATGAAACGCACGGATCTTCTCGCCCTTGTCCGGCGGGTACGGCAGGCGCTGCGCCAGGAACAGAAGATCGGGCATTGTGGTCAGGCCTGCCGCACGATCGCGGCGGGAGTGTTTGTGCGGGGGGATCGTGGCGATGGCCGTGCGAGGTTTGGCTTGGGTAAGGCTTTACCACGGAGAACACGGTGAACCACGGAGGGCCACGGAGATCGGATTTGCCGGCCGTGCGTCTCAGGGGCGTCGGGCCAGCAATCCCCGACGGGTCTAGCTCCGATATCCGGGTCGCGAACCATATTGAAGCTAATCCGCGTTGAGGCTGACGCCCCGCCCCCCGTCATGGTCCGGCGCGGTCCCATAGGCGCTAACGTGAGGGGATGAGGCTCGCGATTGATAAATGTGTGCTGGCCGGGCGTGGCCCCATGGGCGTCGGGATTCGCCCCCACCGTCATGGCCCGGTGCAGTCCGGGCGATCTGCCGCGGCACGGTGTCGGTTCAGATGGCCCGGACTGCGCCGG